>JAUQXD010000695.1 GCA_030834835.1 Thermoflexales bacterium
CTGAGTGAAGAAGTTGAAGAATTCGCCGGAGACCGTATGGCGTGTTTCCGGGAAGTATTGTTGCTGGGGAGTCTGCGCTTGAACAACAGAAAAGGGTGTGCTACCCGCAATCAACGCTGCGAGCAACACCACGCACCAGACTGATTTAATACTGAATGAGAGCGTAGAGCGTCGCATGGATATGACACTTCGCAAACCGATTTCAAAATCACGCTCATTGTACAACAATCAAACTGATTTGGCAATAATCGGCGCGCTCAAGTTCACCTTAATTTCCCGGTGATTCGCCGGTGTTAGCAACACGCATCAACGCCGGTCACGACGTCCATCGATCAGCGGCGTGATTGATTTCCAAACCCATGGCTTATCCCTTGAAGGCCAGCTTCATTGTACGCTCCTCACTCCCAAAACTGCATGAACGATTCATGAAAGCAATATGGAAGGATCGTGGAGGATGCGCCGAGGCGACAATCTTTTCAGCCGACCCGACAGGACCCAACGCGATTCGCCGGATACGGAGCCAAAGACCAGAACTTACCGGAATCGGCCCGACGCCACCCCGGCCCGACGATAGAATCAGACGGCTCTTCCTGGTCCAGCGGGAATCGCTCCCGGCGGATTGCCAAATCCGCCGCCAAAGCCGATGGATTTGACAAGCCAGCGGGAGAAGTCAGCGATAATCCCGTCTAGGCCGGGAGAATCCAATCATACTAAAATGCCCATCCAAAATATAGATTTGACTATTGACAAATTTTAGTTTCTGATGTAAATTGTTCACGAAAATTGATTTGCTACTAAATAATATTCAATCAAGCCAAAATCGAGGTAAACATGAATCCACTGCCACCTAATTGCCCGATTTGCCATAGCCAACTCGAGATTACGCGCGCCTATTGCCGGGCGTGCGATACCGCGCTTGATGGACACTTCCAGCCCGGCGCATTTAGCCAGCTGTCGCCCGATCAGATCGCCTTCATGATTACCTTTGTCCGCAACGAGGGGAAGATCAATCGAGTGGGCGAGGAACTGAATTTGTCGTATCCCACCGTGCGCGGCCGCCTGCACGATCTCATCCGCGCCCTGGGGTATGACGTCGGCGACGAAGAAGAAGCCGTGCCAGACGACGAACGTCGATCAGTTTTAGATTTATTGAGCAAAGGCAAGTTGTCCTCCGAAGAGGCTTTGAAGCGCTTGAGCGGGCGGAGTTAGGAGTAGGGACATGTCTGAATGGGCAATTGAAGCACATCAACTGGTAAAGAAGTTTGCGAAACGCGTCACGGAAGACGCGGCGCATAGTAATGCGGCGCAGCGCGCTGCGGCCCGCCGCCGTCTCTTTGCGAAACGTCCACCAACCGACTGGTTTACGGCCGTCGACGGAGTCGATCTTCACATCCAGCGTGGCGAGGTGTTTGGCCTGCTCGGCCCCAACGGCGCAGGCAAATCCACAACAATCCGCATGTTGTGCACACTGCTCGAACCGACGAGCGGCACGGCGTATGTCAACGGCTTCGACATTATGAAGCAGTCGAATCAGGTACGACAAAGTTTGGGCACAGTGCTGGCAGGCGAACGCAGCATCTATTGGAAATTGACCGCGCGCGAGAACCTGGAATACTTTGCCGCGCTCTATCATCTGCCGCCTGAAGTCGCCCATCGCCGCACCGACGAACTGCTGGAGCGCATGGAGTTGACGGCGCGCGCCGACGATCTGGTTGAGAAATTCTCCACCGGCATGAAGCAGCGCGTCGCCATCGCCCGCGCCCTGCTGGCCCGGCCGCCGATTCTGCTGCTGGACGAACCGACGCTGGGCCTCGATCCGCAGGCGGCCCGCCGCGTGCGCGAGTTAGTGACCGAACTTAAGTCCGAAGGTCACACGATTCTGCTGACGACGCACTACATGGAAGAGGCCGATCAGCTGTCCGATCGGATCGGCATCATCGATACGGGCAAGGTCATCGCGCTGGATACACCGGCTAATCTCAAACAGCGCATCAATCAACAGGACGTGATCAAGTTGGAAGTCGCCGGCTGGCACGCCGATCTCGCCGGTTCGCTGCAAGCCTTGCCTAACGTGAACAATCTGGTTACGCGCCATCTGGGTATCGATTCGGTCTACGAGGTAAATCTGCAAGCCGCCAACAGCCGCGCGATTTTGCCCGGCATCATTGAGCGGCTCAGCACCAACGGCACCCATTTGATCAACATGAACATCGTGCAGCCTTCGCTGGAAGATGTCTTCATCCATCTCACCGGCAAAGCGCTGCGCGATTGACGGGGGCGAATCATGACCATAGCCACGCC
>JAUQXD010000696.1 GCA_030834835.1 Thermoflexales bacterium
AGGATTGGGTGTCAGTGCCGATTCAACCGGCCTGCATGTTCCGCGCGGGGCGGGTATCGTCGGGCACGTGATGACGACCAGCCAACCCTATCTCACCCAGGATGTCGAGCATGACCCGCTCACGTTTAGACCCGACCTGGCCCACGGCGTGCGCGCGGTCGCCTGCGCGCCCCTCATCGCGCTGGATCGCATCCTCGGCGCGTTGTGGATTGGCCGCACTACGACGATCGCCGGGGAAGAGGTGCGCATGCTGGCGGCCATCGGCGATATTGCCGCCAACGCGCTGCACCGTGCCGAGGTGCTGGAAACGCTGGAGCAGCGCGTGTACGATCGGACCCGCGAACTGGCCGAGGCCAACGAGCGGCTCACCGAGCTGGATCGCCTGAAGAGCAAATTCGTGTCCGATGTGTCACACGAACTGCGCACGCCGATCACGTCTCTGATGCTGAACGTGGAACTGCTGGAGCACGGCAAGCCCGAAAAGCGCGAGCACTATTTGAGCGTTATCCGGCAGCAGACGGCGCGGCAGGTGCAGTTGATTGAAGATATTCTCAATCTGTCGCGGCTGGAATTGAGCACGGCCAGGGCACAGTTTGCCCCGGTGAAGGTGAACGCGCTGGTTGACCAAGCCGTGAACGTCTACCGTTCATCGGCGGAGGCGGCGAACCTGCACCTCAACTTCACACCCGATCCCGGTCAGCCGGTAGTCCTGGGCGTGGACAGTCATCTCAGCCAGGTTGTGACCAATCTCATCGCCAATGCCATCAACTACACGCCGACCGGCTCCGTTGAAGTGACCACCAGACTCGACGGACGTGAAGTCATGATCGAGGTCCGCGACACCGGTCTGGGCATCGCCCCCGAGGACATGCCGCACCTGTTCGATCGTTTCTATCGCGGCAAGCTGACGTGGCAAGTGCGCGGCTCGGGCCTGGGCTTAGCCATCGTCAAAGAGATCACCGAAGTGCACAAAGGCCGCGTGGAGGTGGACAGCCAGGCGGGCGTCGGCTCAACGTTCCGGGTGTATCTGCCGGTCGTGTAGTCCAACAGCGATTGTGATCTCTGAAATACAAAAGAGCGCGGCCTCTCGCCGCGCTCCCTGTTTCCTTATTTCCTTGTCTACTTGTTTCCCGCCTTACTTCGGCGCGTACGGATCATCGCTTTCCAGCGGCCTGGTCGCGGCCACACCTTTGGCAAATGACGTCGTGTAGGGGTTGGCGCCATCGAGCTCAGTGGCCGCATACTCGTAGGGCCAATACTGCGCCGGCAGCAGCTTAGGCGTGCGGTCTTTGCCCGTGGCGGGATAGACCCAGACCCGCACCGAGGCGCCGCATGGCACGCCGATGACGGTGTTGCGCAGCGCCGCGCCGGCATTCACCGG
>JAUQXD010000697.1 GCA_030834835.1 Thermoflexales bacterium
CACGTTGATGGCTTGCTCGTGAAAGGCACCGGCAGGGATGAGATGGGTGCGGACGAGCGTGCTGCCGATCGTGATGGTGTGGCCGGCGTTATCGCCGCCGTTGTAGCGCGCGACGATGGCGGACTGGGCGGCGAGTTTGTCGGCGATGTGGCCTTTGCCTTCATCGCCCCACTGTGCGCCGATGAGTGCGGTAACGGACATGGTGAACCTCCTGTGCGGAGAATGGCCGGATTATAACATGGGGTTGTGGTATGATGCGCTGCACCTGCTCGCCGGAGTGCCGCGTTGAACACCACTGACTTCTTCGATCAACTTGCTGCGTACTTAACAGATCGCAACCTTTCCCATCAACGCCGCGATTCACGACACGATCCCGCCGATAAGGCTGATCTCACGATTGCCTGGCGCGCGCCGATGCTGTTTGGGCTGGGCGGCGTCACGCACGATTACGCCTTCTACGATCTCGAACGCCTGACGACGCCCGTCACCGATCGGACCGCGTATCTGCGCGACTTGCACGCTCGTCATCGTCAGACGATCAATGCGCGCTTTTCCACACCCCGACCGTTCCGCTTGCAGATCCCCGATGTGGTGACCATCGCGGTGGCCGCCGAGTTCGATCGGGTGTGCGACGATCTGGCGCTTACTCCCTCGTATTCGATGTTGGGTGGCGAGGCGCATCTTCTGATTTTGCTCGCGCTCCGATCGGGCACGATCACCACGCGCGGACTGTCGCCGCGCTATGAGATGCATCCGGCGCGGGCGCGTGATTTTGTGCAACACCTTGTGCGTGAGTTAGTGCCGCCTATTTCGCATTGATCACAAAGTTGAACGTGCCGATCAAGCCGTCGGCGGTCGTTTGCACATCCGCAATCAAGGCCGAATCGAAGATGCCGTCACTCGTGTTGGCCGGTTCGCCCGGAAAGTAAACCTGGCTGGTCAGGATCGGGCCATCGGGCGCTTGCACCTTGACGTGGATGTGCCGCGTGCGCCCCGGATACAGGCCAGGTAAAACAGTCTCCAGCTGATAGCGACCATTGGCATCCGCAAACTGATGCCCGCGCATCACATAGCCCGCATTGTCGTACTCACCCTCATCGTCGGTCTGCCAGAAGTCCAGCCACGCATTGGCGATGGGCTGGCAGTTCGCATCCAGCACATAGCCTGTCAGGATCAACCTGGTGCCCGTCATCCCAAGCTCGATCAACGAGGTGCGCTCCGGCGTATCGGGCGTGTAGTACGGCCCTTCGGTTTGAGCGGGTGTCAGTCCGCTGCAGTCTGGAACGGGCAGCTCGGCTTCAACCGTGGCGGTCGGTGCGGCGGGTATATCTGTAGTGACGGGCGGCTGCGTCACAGTCGGGGCCGACGCTGTCGGCGCTGTAGTGGGCGGTGCGATGGTCGGTGGCACGTTTGCCGCTGGAGCCGTCGTCGCGGTTGGATTTGGCACTGCGGTTTGAGCGATCGGTGCTGCACCACACGCGGCCAGCATGAGCGCGCTGACGATGCCCCCGCACCACGCCGCAAATCTATGTCGGTTTGTTGTTGTGTCTCGTCTCATTGTCTCATCCCTGTTTGATTATGTGGTATCGGGCCGCCATCGGCTATAAGCCGACGGCTAGTCGTATCAAGCCCGCGACGCGGGCTTCCTGCTCGCTTGCCGTCGATTTGCAATCGATGGCAATGGACAATCTGGAAACCGCGCTAAGCGCAATATTGACCTGAAAATGGCAGAGCGGGCTCCCATGCCCGCGTACCCGGCGGCGTGGGAGCCGCCTCTGCTGACTTACCTAAACAATATTGACGCTAAGCCGCCTTTAGATAGCGATCGAACCACGCCAGCATCTTGGCCCAGGCATCGGCGGCGGCTTCGGCATTGTAGCGGGTGCCGATGTCGTTGAAGAAGGCGTGATCGGAGTTGGGGTAGATGATCTTCTCGAAGGTCTTGCCGCTTTGCTTCATCGCCGTTTCCATCGTCGTTGCGGTGGATGTGATGCGTGTATCGCGTTCGGCATATATCGCCAGCACGGCCGCGTTGATCTGGGCGACTTCATCGGCCGATGGCGCAGGCCCGTAGAAAGGCACCGCCGCGCGCAGTTCCGGCAAACCGATGGCGACACGCCACGTCACGCCTCCGCCGAAGCAGAATCCGGTCATCCCCACCCGATCGGCCTGCACGTACGATTGAGATTGCAGGTAGCGCCAGCCGCTCGTAAAGTCGGCCACGAATTGATCCTGCGGCTGACTGCTCAACAGGCCGGGCACGCTGCTGGAATCTTTGCCCGCCGTGCCGCCCTGCCGCGACAGCAGATCGACGGCCAGCGACACGTAGCCTTCACGCGCGAAGCGCCGCGCCACATCTTTGATGTGCTCGGTCAGGCCGCGATTTTCGTGGCAGACCAGCACCACGGGCGCGGATGTGCCACTGGCTGGTCGGGCGAGATGGGCTAACAACTTCGCGCCATCGCTGCCGTCAAATTCAATGTCGCTGGCCTCGATCTCGCCAGTGGCGGCGGGGGGCGGGGCTGGTGTATTAGCCACTGCCGCAGTGGACGTTGCGGCGATTGTGGCGGTTGCCTGAGGTGCAGTCGTTGGTGCTGCGGCCGTGTTCGGAGCCGAGGTAGCGCTCGGCGCGGTGGTTGCCGCAGTAGCGGGCGCGGATTGATCGGGCGGGGCACAGGCCGCCAACAGCGCTGTTGCCAGTGTCATGCTGCCCGTCACCCCCGCGATCAACTTCAAAGCGTCACGACGTGATAACAAACCTTCCTGATAGTCTTCGACAAACTCGTCCAGTAGATACTGCTTGAAGTCGGTCATGTCTCCTCCCTGAGATATGGCTCCGCTAAACGAGCGTGGCTGGCGCTCGTGGAGTAATCATATCTGAAAACGAGCCAGCCAGACAGTGCTTTGAAACGGGTGATAGAGCGGGGTAAAACAGAAGTCCGGCGATCGATTCACTCGACAGTCGGACTCTGCGATCTTTCACTCAGCGCCAGTTCAACCGCCTGCTCCAGCGTCATGGCGCGGCCTGCGGCCCAGGCTGTTGCGAACAACCCGGGCGGCAGTTGATCTTTAGTGCGCGTGAAGTCACGCTCGTATTCGCGGCGCGATACGGGCGCGACGGGCGACTGGATCTTTTCGCGCAGCGCCTCAGCCGCCCCCAACAACATCGCTCCGCGCGTTGCTTCGCCTGTCGCGCCTGCCACGCCCGCCAACGCCTCGATCGCTTCGATGCTATCCTCGCGGTTGCCCAGTTCCCAGACCATGCTCAGGCTCTGCCGCAAGCACAGTCGTGCCTGACTGTATTCGCCCTGACCCGTTAAAGCGCGCCCCAGATTAGACAACACCGCCGACTTCACGCGCACGTCACCCAACGTTTCAAACAGTATGACACTTTGCTGAAAGAGATCAATCGCCCGCGCATAATCTTCTCGATAGTGAGCGATCAAGGCGAGGTTATTCAGCGAGATCGCCACGCCGCGTTGATCACCTAACTGCCGACGGGCTTTCAATGCCTCGGCGTGATACTCAGCCGATTGTTCGTATTCACGCTGATAGGACGCTACTACGCCCAGGCCATTGAGCGCATCGGCCATGCCGCGCAGATTGTCGGCCGCGCGATAGATCGCCAGGCTGCGTTCGAGCAAAGCACGAGCCTCATCATAATCGGCTTGATGATAAGCTTGCACGCCTGCGCCGTGCAGCGCTTTCGCCCGATAGAGTTCCGCGCCATCGTCTGTCGCTGCTTCGATGAAGTACGTCAGCCAGCGGCGACCTTCGATCAAGTGACTGTGCATCCACCAGAAACGCCACAAGGCTGCGCTTAACCGCAGCCCGATCAGATTTTCGTCCGCCGCCT
>JAUQXD010000698.1 GCA_030834835.1 Thermoflexales bacterium
CCACGGGCCGCCGAGTTGGTTCGCAAAGGCAAAAGGCCCCGTCAAGAACTGAAAACCCGCCAGCATCATCACATGCGAGAGCAGATCGACGATGGGCTTGGACTTCAGACGCACCGGCCCCCACGAATAGATCCAGCCCACGATGAGGCTGATCACGCCGACGATAAACGCAGCCGGACTCAGCAGCGCGTAAATCACCGCCGCGATCAAGGCTGTAACATACGACGCGATGTTGGCCTCGCGCTTAGTCAGTATCCCCGCCGAGACTGGATTGCGATTGATCTTAGCGGGATTCAGCGCATCGTCGTCGGCGTCTTCCACGTCGTTGATCATGAAGGCAAAGCCTACCGAGAGTTCATTCGCAATCAACGCACCGATCAGCGCCCAGCCGAATTCTCCGCCGGCCGTAGCCGCGCCGATCAGCGTCGTGACGATCACGAACCAAACGTATTCCTTGAAGCGCGTCAACTTGATGACGCCGCGTAACTTATCGCTCAATTCAGTCTCCTCGTTTGTTCATTTGTCATTATTCATTGGTCATTTCAATGATAATGGCTTCACCCTGCCCCACACCCACGCACATCGTGGCGAGGCCATAGCGCGAGCCGCGCCTCTTCATCTCATGCACCAGCGTCGTGACGATGCGCGCGCCCGAGCAGCCCAGCGGATGCCCCAGCGCGATCGCACCGCCGTTGACGTTGAGTTTGCCGTCAGGAATGCCCAGTTCGCGCGCACACGCGATCGATTGCACGGCGAACGCTTCATTGATTTCAAACAGATCGATCTGATCGATCGTTAATCCGGCGCGCCGCAAGGCTTTGCGCGTGGCCGGGATTGGCCCCAGGCCCATCACACGCGGATCGACACCGGCAGCGGCGCCAGCCACAATGCGCGCTAGTCGCTTCAAATCAAGCGCTTTCGCACGCTCGGGCGTCATCAATAAAACGGCAGACGCACCATCGTTGAGTCCAGAGGCGTTGCCCGCAGTAACTGTACCGTTCTTGCGGAACGCAGGTTTGAGTTTAGCCAAACCATCGAGCGTCGTTTCGGGACGCGGATGCTCATCGGTATCTACGATCAACGGCTCGCCTTTGCGCTGCGGAATCGCCACCGGCACGATCTCATCTTTGAAGCGTCCCGACTCGATCGCCGCTTTCGCCTTCATCTGGCTCTCAAACGCAAAGCGATCTTGATCCTCGCGTGTGATGTCCGGTTGGCGCTCGTAGATGTTCTCGGCGGTTTCACCCATCGACTCCAGCGGGAACAGCGCCTGCATCTTCTCGTTGGGGTAGCGCCAGCCAAGGGCTGTATCGAAGGCCGTGATGTTGCCGAACGGGAACGCGCTCGTGCTTTTGGGGAACGACCACGGCGCGCGGCTCATGCTTTCCACGCCGCCCGCGATGTACACTTCGCCGTCACCCACTTTGATGGCTCGCGCTGCGGTGTTAATGGCCGCCAGCGACGAGGCGCACAAGCGATTGAACGTCACGGCCGGCACCTCATACGGGAAGCCCGCCAGAAGCGCGGCCATGCGCGCGACGTTGCGATTGTCTTCACCGGCCTGATTGGCGCAGCCGAAATAGACTTCTTCGATAATGGCGGGATCGATCTTAGCACGCTCGATCAGCGCCTTCAACACGATCGCGGCCAGATCGTCTGGTCGCACGCTCGCCAGTGTGCCGCCGTGGCGTCCCACCGGCGTCCGCACGGCATCGATGATTACGGCTTCGGGCATGATAAACTCCTGATGCGTAATGCGTACTACGTAATTACGCTTTACGCATTACAGATTACGCATTATTTAACCAACTTCAAGTTCGGATCGATATCCAAATCCCAACCGGCACGGTGTCCGGCCACGAAACGCCAGTGCGCAGCCGCGCCGATCATCGCGGCATGGTCGGTGCACAACCATAGCGGCGTCCAGTGCACGGGCACCGGCGACTTGCTCTTCATCACGTAGCGCAGCATCTTATTGGCGGACACGCCGCCGCTGAGCAGAATCGCGCTTGCGTGATGTTTCGAGGCGGCGGCGACCGTCTTCGTCACCAGTTGATCGACCACACCGTGCTGAAAACTCGCGGCGAGATCGTTGATGGGCACACCCTGCCCGATCGATCCATCGCGCCCGATCGGCCCGTATTGCTCCACCTGACGGCGCACGGCGGTCTTGATACCGCTGAACGAGAAAGCGAATTCACCTTCGATCTTGGGTTTGGCAAATCGAAACGCGTGCGGATTGCCTTCCGTGGCAATCTTCTCGATCTTTGGGCCGCCGGGATAACCGAGTTGCAGCAGTCGCGCCACCTTATCGAACGCTTCACCGGAAGCATCATCCGCCGTCGCGCCGAGTTTCTGGTACGTCAGATGATCGCGCATCAGGATCAATTCGGTGTGGCCGCCGCTGACGATGAGGATCAGCACCGGGAATTGCAGTTCGTCGGGCGCCATCGCGTCGCCGGGCACCCGCAGCCAGTGCGAATAGATGTGGCCTTCCAGATGATTGATCCCGATCAACGGCAAGTCTCGCGCCAACGCGATGCCCTTCGCCACATTCACACCGACCAACAGCGAACCCGGCAGGCCGGGACCGTACGTCACCGCGATCGCATCGAGTTGATCGTAGGTCGTCTCCGCTTTCTCCAGCGCCTCACGCACCACCGGCACGATCGTCTCGACATGCATACGCGACGCCATCTCGGGAAACACGCCGCCGTATTTGGCGTGCATCTCGATCTGCGTCGCGACGACGTTGCTCATCACCTGCCGTCCGTCTTTGATCACGGCGGCGGCGGTTTCGTCACAGGAAGATTCAATAGCTAGGATTTTGGTCATTGTTGAACTTTGGTTAAGGGACGCATTTGGCTTTCATTGACTTTTTGCACGTGGCTGGCGCGGTCCAATGAATTTATCGCCATTAAGATGGATCAAGTGATCCGGCGCTTCCGCCAGCCAAACTTCAGTTTCCCACGCGATGTTGCGCACATGACGGATATATTCCTTGAAATCTGGAAATGCGCTAACGTAGACCCGCCCAATCGCACTTTGATCAAAGATTTTCTCTAACTCTTGAAATCGTTTAGGCGAAACCGGCCCGTGCGAAGTAACAACCTCTATCAGATACAACCATCGCTTCTTCGGCAGATAGAGAACTACGTCAGGCAGCTTGCTGTGCTTATCTACAGGGAAGCCAAGACGCGCCAATTCTTCCAAATCCATAACCAACGATTTGTTGGCTGTATCGCCTAGATACAGCAACTTGGCTCCCGATGCAAAGCGGGGCGCAAATTGCTCCATAACTGCAACCTGTAGTTGATTGTGTTTGCCTGGCGATAAACGATATTCATGCCCCGCTGCGTCTCGCAACGCAATCATATTTCTAGAGCGACGCTGCTGATAAACTTCGACCAGTGCGCCTTGCTCGCCGATGAATTTCTTAAGCAGACGTTCGCCCGTTTTTGTGCCATAGTTTTGTACCACGGGCAAAAATGCTTCGGAGAGCGCATAATGTGTGCGTGGGCTATTGGTGGGCAGGGATGGATCGTCAGGATTGCGGTCGACAATGCCTGCCTGTTCAAATTGATGCAGCACCTGGCGGCGAAACGTCTCGCGGGTATTTTCAGCATAATGCTTGCGAAAGTTCTTCTCAACAAACGCGATCATGTCATGGATGCGAATGCTGCGCTGCTGCGCAGAACGCCATAGATCGCCTTCAGTCAAATTCGCCACTGCCAAAAGAGTCAGGGCCGCCAATTCGTTCCGCTGTGCCGGTGGCAAGCCGGCTAGATTCAGTAGATTCTTGGCCTCTTCGATCTTTGGCATGTGGTCTCCATTTGTCTGAGTCAAAGGCAATTCCAATTCTTCGCCGACCGCTTGATTTAGTAGCGCAACATAATTAGATGGGCCGGTGTTTCGCAGTCGTTGCCCAATTCGGCGAATTGGTCCTAATTCCGGCATCGGCAAAGCGCGCAGCTCCGCCGCATTCACCTGCGTGTTGCCGCTGGACATTCGGAAGAATTGATCGACCCAACGAGAATTCAAGAATGCCGCGAGTCCAATTACCTCTGTCTCAGACAGGCTACCGTGCGGCCGGTGAAGGTAGTTGACATGGTTCTCAACACCCAAGTAATCTGACGGCGCATCGCCCTTCAAGTAAGGTGTTGCGACAATTCGGCTATTATCCTCTTTTGGGCTAAAGCGCCGGATCAGGACATAGTTTTGATTGGGCAGAAGCAGCTGATATGTATCTGGACAAACTCGAATCCGCTGTGGCTTGTCCAAGCTCACGAGCGGCCAGGTGATCGCCATACGCTGCACATGCTGCACCCAAATTAACGGCGCTGTACTGACGTTATCACCCTCATCAACTAGCATGGTTGTCCTGAAAGGGACCACGGGGCCAGTTGAAATCTCTAACCCTAATGACCGCAAGCGCTTCGACCATTGGCTGAAAATGTGCCGCGTCTGGCTGTCGGCTGGGTCAATCGGTATGCTCAACATCGCTTCAGCCGAATTAATGTCCAAGACTTCGCTCAATGGTACCGAACGCAGAATAGAATTCTCAAGGTCAGACATTCCGTAGCTGCTGGATATATCCACTGTTGTATTTTGAGCAACCGCCTTACAAGCCCTGAAGATCACGTTTTCCTGTAGCACATCATCACGCGCAAATGCTTCGGTACGCGACGCGAAGGCATGTAAGCGCGCTATACAAACGTTCTGGAAGAACCACTTACGAAACTGCTTAAAGTACGTTCCAGAGCAAAAGCTGCGTGGCGTAATAAAGACCATCTGCCCGTTAGGCCGTAGCATCCTGGCGGCGGCGGCCATGAACAGCATGTAAATATTGGGTTGCCCATGCACGACTTCAGACATCACGGCCACGCGCGAATCAGATTTCGCAATCTTAAAATAGGGTGGATTCGCGATGAAAAGATCAGGACCAACGTAATCGCTAACCGAATCTAGCAACGGTGCTGGGCGCAGGGTAGCTGCATTATCCAAAATGAAGTCCCTTGACCTGACTTCAAATTCGAGGTGAATCCCCCAACGGTTCAGCCATTGCCGCGTATAACCGAGCGCCAGGCTTAGTGCGGGCCGCAGCACCTCATCGACCTCATAGGCTGTTACATGCCACTTTCCCGGCTTCGTCTGCCTGACAATTCGCTCGGCTAACGCGGCAATCAGAATTCCCAGACCTGCGGCTGGCTCAATCGCCCAAACATCGGTTGATGGCAGATCGACCAGGCTCGCCATGAAACGCGCAACTTGTGGAGAAGTGAAATATTGGCCTAGCTGCTTGCGCCGTTGCTCATCTGCGACATCCACAAATAACTGCGCTAGCCAGTCGCATACTTCAACCGGCGTGCTATCATCACCAGGCCAGTTGACCCGTGTCTGCTGAAGCCAGACACACCGGTCAAGCTCATCACGATTCAGTTCAGGGCAATGCAAGGCCCATAAATCACGCCATTCGAGATTCATAGACTTCGAGTGATTACCTGAAAAAGTGAATTTCTGTCCATCACCGTCCGCAGATCCAACACCACGCGATCATTCTCAATCCGCGCCACGACGGGCGGATCGCCGTGCCGCAGCCGCGCCAGAAAATCATCGGGGTTGGCGACGGTCAGCGTCACGAGTCTGGTGGGTAGTGTTTCGCCCGGCAATGATCCGCCGCCGATGGTGGATTGTCCATCAATCACATCGGCGCTGAAGCCAGCCGAACAAAGTTGTGCTGCAAATTCGATGGCCTGTTGTTCGATCTCGATCAAAGGCAGACTGATCATACGCCACACGGGAATTTCGCGCAGGGCTTCGCCCTTCAGATAGTGTACCAGCGTCGCTGACAACGCCGCCAGATCGAGTTTGTCGATGCGCAGCGCCCGCGCTAATGGATGCTGCTTTAGCGGCGTGATGTACTGCGCCTGCCCGATGATAATTCCTGCCTGCGGACCGCCCAGCAATTTATCACCGCTGAAGCAGATCACGTGCGCGCCCGCCTGCACGGACTCTTGCACGGTCGGTTCGTGCTGTAAGCCATATTGCGTCGTATCGATCAACGCGCCGCTGCCCAGATCGTCGATGACGGGGATGCCCATCCAATTGGCGAGTTCGACCAGTTCGGCGATGGGTACTTCGGTCGTGAAGCCGATGGTGCGGAAGTTGCTGGAATGTGCGCGCACGATGGCGGCCACGTCTTTGGTCACGAGCGCCATCTCGTAATCGCGGCGATGCGTGCGATTGGTCGTGCCGACTTCAATCATGTGTGCGCCGGACTGCGCCATCACATCGGGCACGCGAAAGCCACCGCCGATCTCGACGAGTTGGCCGCGCGAGATAATCGCGCCTTTGCCCGCCGCGAGTGCGCTTAAGGCCAACAAAGTTGCACCGGCATTGTTGTTGACCACCAACGCCGCCTCCGCGCCGGTGACGCGCTTGATCAGGTCTTCAACTGTGTCCATGCGCGAGCCACGTTCGCCGCGTTCCAGGCTGTATTCCAGATCGGAATAACCGGCGGCGGCGACCGTCATCGCTTCGATGGCCGATCGGGACAATGGTGCACGCCCTAAATTCGTGTGAATGATCACACCCGTGGCATTGATCACCGATCGCGGTCGAGGCAGCGTCCATCGATCGAGCAGCGCTTTCGATCGGGCGAGCAGTTGATCGTGATCGGGAACGGGTTGATTGGCGCGGACGATCGATCGGGCTTCGTCCAACGCCGCACGGATC
>JAUQXD010000063.1 GCA_030834835.1 Thermoflexales bacterium
AACTTGATCTGATCGTCGGACATGAGCATCACGAATTTCCACACGCCGTTTTCCTGGCTCAGCAGGATGTTGGTTGCGTGCGTGCTGCCGGTCAGCCCCGGCCACTTCACATCAGCGGCCAGCGTGACAAACATGCCGCGAATCTGCCACGGCGTGTTGCCCGTGAGTTTCGAGACGCCGTCGGCTTTGAGGCCGCGATCTTCGACATTGATTTGATCGGCCATGACGACCGTCTGCGCTTTTTCGAGATCGGGCCACAGCGCGGGCGCAATCATGTTCTCCAGCAGCGTGTAGCCGTCGGTGGAAGAGAGTGGCTTGAGCGCGGCGAGCCACTGAGCGCGGTCATGATAGTTGACGGTGTAGAAAGCACGCAGAAATTGCGTGGCGGCCTGCCCTGCGTCGCCAGCGTTGGCTTCGGTGGCGATATGTGTGGGCTTAGCGCCGGCACCATTGGGCTGCGCCGCTGAAGCGGTGGCACTGCTAGTGCGTGCCGACAGCAACAGGCTGCCGACGATAATCAGGGCGACAATGAACAATCCGGTCAATATGAGGGTCTTGCGGCTGATGTTGACTTGCATGTGAGACATCTCCTGACGTGAGTTGGGTCGAAAACAAAAACGGCAGCGACTGAGGGGCTGCCAATGTTGCACAGTCTCTCAATCGCTGCCGGTCTGCCACAGCGAATCGATTACACTCCGCGCACAGCGGAGTCAGTGACCTGTCTTTACGGTTGGTTTACGGCACAGTCGCGGATGAGTTGCGGCTGGTTTGCGGCGTGAAATTTACCACAAAGAGGGATAGAGTCAAGGCGCGATGTTATCGTGCGAGTGGTTATTGCCACTGAATTACTATTCGAACTTGTCTTGCTTAGCCTCCGCATCCCTTAGACGTGCCCATCATGCCCAGCTAGGGCGAGCACGATCATGAGGCGAAGCCCTTTGAGTGGCGATTGAACTGCACGCCTACCGTTTCACGGGTTGCATAGCAGCTGCCTGTGACCAAGAGCCGCGCAGGTCCAGTCGAAGGGCAAGTGTATGCAGTTCTTTAAGGGTGGCTTCCCATGCCAAAGGCTCAAAGATGAGCGGCCCAAAGTCGATCATTTCGTTAGTGTCTTTGCGGAAATATGTCCCAGATCTGTCATCGACATCATAAAAAACGATCCGAGTCGACTGCAAGGCATTGGGACAAACGACACGATAATAGTCAAGGTGCTCAAAGTTTATCCAATCACACAGAAAATCTCGCGCAGTTTCATAATTAGCTAATGCTGTAATGCTATCGATGACCATGCACTTGACCTCAACAGTCTTGTCAAGCACTTCACGCCACACCTTCACTCTCTCAAATGCACAACTTCCAGCCGGAAGACCGTATCGATCACTAATTGAACGTAAGAAATGCTCTGCCGTATCAATTTTACAGAGTCGACCAAGCTGCAAAATGATCTCACTTGGTCGCGGCGATTCATAGCCAACCAATTTGGCGATGCTGTACCAAGCTTCTGCAAGAACCTCTTCGCTAATATGAAGCGGCTGATTTGTCAACAGTCCACGCCAGAAGTCTCGCAACTGAAATACTTGAGATTTGATTTCATCAGATGTCACATACTCATAGTCGTATACAACATCATTCTCGTCATAATCCGCGTTTTCCTCATTCTGTCCAGCGCTGTCAGCTTCCTCATCGGCCTTGATGTAGGATCGTTCAAAAACCAGGCTTGAGAAACACCAATACATCGTTGCCAACAGACTGGTGTCGGCATGATACTCTCGCAAGATTTGCCTAGCACGTAATTGCTGCTCGTCATTCAGCGCGCCGAAATATCCACTTCGACCGTTATCGCCCCAGAATAGACTCCATAACCGAAGAACGGATTCGGTTATAAACACAAGATCAATCCATTCTCTTGCCAATATTCTCCACAAGATATGTGAGAAGATCGCGTAATTTTGAACCACAACTTCAAAGCCAACTAACTGTTGAAAGGCGGGCTTCCCGAATCCGTCGAGATAACGTTTGACAAATCGCGCAAGCGCTTTCTTAATACGACTCTGCATCTGACGATGCCTGCGCTCCTCGTCGACGCGCGTCGTTTCTGCAGGAGACTCATCGTCATAGTCAGATACTGGTGCCTGCCCAAGGATTTCAACAGAAGGCTTGTTCGGTATAAAGTCCTGTGGCAAAACATTAAAATGATCAGTAATCGACTTGAGAATAATCGCCAAACGAGTTTGCACAGTTTGCGTTGATCCTGAGCCGCGGCGGAGATACTGTTGGACCCTCGGGTGCCGGCGGATTGCCTCGTAGTCGAGTTGGCTATAGTTAATAAGTGGTTGATCTCCGTTACCTTCTGTTGTTCCTTGGCTCGACACACTACCACTTATCTGCCAGATACTTCTTTCATCGATAACAAGTGCTGATTCCAGCTCGGCCAGCAAATTCTCCAGTTCCTCATCCTCAACCTCCAGATTGCCAACTTTATGAAGAGTCTGGCCACCCGTCGCCGAAGATTGAAGCTCTTTGTCAAGCGCTGCACGATTACAAACGAAGACCGGGTTAGTGAATTGATCTTCGCCCCAGCATACGGCAAGCGTCACGGGTTCGACGAGGTATTCTTGCGCGTGCTGTGGTAGTTTGATTTCCAAACTGTTACGTTCTATACGGCGTATCTGGAGCTCAAACGACAGATTGTCGATCATCAAGCTGCTGTTCTTCAGGTCTGGGCATTTTCCCTGAAAATAGAGCGTCAAAACATCAGTTTGCCACTCGCCACCTGTTAGTCGCCAGTCGCGCGTAGGCGGCACTGCAGGAGCAGAGGGTTTCTTGTAGGAAAATCCAGCATTCTCTAGGTTCGCAAGTGGTGCACCGATCTCAAGTGTCTGCAACAAATGGTCAAAACCATCGCGGTTCCCGCTGAGCAGATTGGCTAATTCAAAATTGGCAGCCGGGATCGTAAACAACATAGCAACCTGCGATAGATTGGGAGAGCCTTGCAAACAGATGGCCCGTCGCGCCAATTTGAGCAGATAGAGTTTAGCGTGAATATAGGCGCGGCTTTCTTTCAGGCTGAAAGGGCGTATCTCTAACTGCCGATGTTGCTGCTGTACTTTTCGTAGTGCGACGGGATCGGCTGATACCCAATCTGGCTGTATGAGCAAACATGCTTTTTGCGGTCGTAGAGTTGCTAACAACCGATCTAGGGCAACAGCTTCTTCATCCAAAAATGGCGAGAGAATCCACAGTTCTTGTACAGGATCAGCGCC
>JAUQXD010000699.1 GCA_030834835.1 Thermoflexales bacterium
AACAAAACGATAAAGGCTATCTCGCTGTTGGGTTGTTTTGTCAGCCATAGTGCAAAGGGGTATGTGGCCCAGATCAGCCCGGCCAGCGCCGCCCCCGGTGTACTGCTTACACTCCGGGCCACAAGAAACACCAGCACTACGGACACTGCCATTCCCAGTGCGTTGAATGCCGTCTGAATATCTTCAAGTCGAATCTGTAAAGTTGACGCCAGGTTGATTTGAGCGGCCACGATCACCGGGTAACCGGGCGGATATTTGACTGCCGGGCTGCCATCAGGCAGTACGAACTCGCCCGTCAATAAGAAACTGCGCGCCACCGGCTCGTAATAAGTCTGATAATCGCTGCTCTCGTTGATCTGCAGCTGCGCCGGGACCAAAACACGAAAGGCAAGGGTGATCGCGATAGATGCAACAAATAACAGCAGCGCCACGACTAACTTCGAATCAGGCTGCTTCAGTGCTTTCATGTTTATCGCTTCGCGCTGGCAAGAAGAGCGGGATCGTCGCTCACGCCACACCCGGTTAACACGGTTTCAACTAGCATGTAAAGTTTCTTCCTGCGCTCCGCAATCGAGAAGTTGTCAAGAATCCGTACCCGCGCCGCGTCGCGAACCGGCTGCATCGATTGCAGCGCTAACGTTATCCCTTCTGCGACAGCCGAAGGAGACTGGTCTTCGACATAGATACCACACTCACCGACCACCTCTGGCAAGGCCCCGACTCGACTGACAACTGGAATACATCCTGCCAGCATGGCCTCAGCCACGGCTAAACCAAAGCCTTCATGACGAGAGAGTTGAACGTAGACGGCCGCTCGCTGGTAGTAGTCCTCCAGGGCGGCATCGCTCAGGCGCCCGGTGAAAGTGACGTTCCGCGACGCAATCGACCGCAGGTACTGGATGGCATCATCGCGCCATTCGCCGATCAGGGCGAAAGTTGCGTCCGGCAGATAAGCTGCCGATCGCACAAAATCGGCCTGGCCCTTCCGCACCAGGTTGCTGCGATCCACATTTCCGACTGTAATTGCCGCCCGCTCGCGCGGCAATTCGGTTAATGAACCCGGCGTATCCGGCAATCCCAGATAAATCACCCGTATTCGCTCCAGCGGTAAGCCAAGATTGCAATTGATCTCGCGCTGGCTAAACACCGAAAACGTGCTGACAGCGGTCGCATGGCAAATGATCCAGCGGCTTAACCACTTTTTAGGCCCGCCGCGCTGGTGGCCGTAGCCGATGTCGGGCCGATTGGCGACGTCATAGCCGCCCGTTATCAGCACAGTAGGTTTCCCCATGAGCCGCCCCAGCGCGAACGGCCAGAAGGTGTGCCAGGAAGCAAACCAGCCAAAGACCAGATCGCTTCGGTGCACCGCCCTGGCCAGCGCGCTCAGATTTACGCGCCGGGAATACTCATACCACTCGTGCACGCTCCAACGCTCGCGCAGCAGATCGCGATCGATTTGCACAAAGCGCGCCAGATGATTGTGAACGAACAAAATCCTGGGTGTCACGCTGTGAGCGCCTGCCGGAAAACGTCTTCGCATTTTCGGGCGAACTGTGTCAGGCTCAACTCGCGCACCGCCCTTGCCCGGGCCGCTTGCCCAAGCGCCCTGCGGCGCAACGGCTGCGTCAGTACTTCGCGCAAGCCGCCAGCCAGAACCTCGTCGTCGGCGGGGGTAACCAGAATTGCGGCCGGCTCATTCCCAAAAAGTTCCGCCACGCCGGCCACGCCGGTCGCCACAATCGCCTTGCCGGCAGCCATCGCTGAGACTACCGCCAGTGGCGTCGTATCTTTGTCGATAGAAGACGACACGAACACATCCAGCGCCGCCATGACCTGCGGCAGGTCCCAGCGATAACCGGCGAAGATCACTTGGCCGTCCAGACCGGCCTCGCGCACCTGCTGATGCAGCGCCTGCTCATAGGCATCCGTATCAAACACGGGCGATCCGACCAGCACCAGCCGGGCGTCGGGAAACTCCGCCGAGACTTGCCCAAACGCCCGAATCAGGCCGGCCTGCCCCTTCCACGGCGTCAGCCGCGCCACATTGCCAATGACCACCTGCCGGTCGGACACGCTCCATTCCCGCCGCACCGCCTGTCCATCCACCTCCGGCGAGAACTGGTCCGTATCCACGCCGTTGGCGATCACCGTGATCTGGCCTGGCCGCACATAGGGTGCTAACTGTTCCGCGATCGAATTGCCATCCACGATTAGAGCCTGCGCCAGCCACTGACCGACCCGGCCCAGCGCCGCCGCGTACAAGTTGCCCGCCCGCGTCGACACCAGGTCTTGGATATGCCACACACATGGGATCGACAGCCGGCGCGCGGCCAGCCCGCCGTAAAAGTGCGCCAGTAGCCCCTTGGTACACACCAGATCAACTTGCCGATCTCTCAGGCCGCGAGTCAGCCACTGTGCCGCCACAATCAACAGGACCAGATTGACCAGCCACGCCACCGGATTGACCACGTAGCGCTCCCCCACTCTGATACTGGTAGCGAACAAATGCGGTCGGGGCACGATGACCATCGGGATGCCCAGTTCGCGACACCGCCGGGGTAAATCGCCCTCAGTCGGGCAGACTACCAGCCGGCGGAACCGTTCCGCTGAGAGCGATTGCGCTAGGTAGAGAGTGCTGAATTCCACGCCTCCCATTCGGGCAGAAACGTCCACCAGCGCGACTAATGGCAGTGTCACGAATGGGCCTCAGATTCGGTGGAGGCTTCACGCAATTTGACCTCGACCAACGCCCAAATAAACCAGGTCGGCAGTGCCAGTTGAGCCAGCACCTGCACGCCCTCCACCGTCAACATCCCGCCCACCACGATGAAACTGCCCAGCAACCCGGTGAGTAAGGGGTCGTGCAGTTGTTGAGTATGCAACTTGAATACCGCCCACAGGCGCGACAGGTACCACACCACCGCCAGCAGGCCGGCCACCACGCCGAGGTTAGCGGCAATTTGCGCGAAATCGCTGTGCACCCAGCCCGCGCCGCTCCAACCCAGCCCCTCCGGATGCGTGGACGCTGCCCCAACCGCCTCCAATATCCGCTCCCAGCGCTTGAGACTGCTGGAATCTTGAAAATTCCCCTGAAAGGCCGCCAGCAGCGATTGAAACCGTTCCTGGCCCGACTCTGGAATAGCCAGATAGAGCAAGTTGCTGCCGACAACGCCCAGGACGGCCCCCGGAATGCCTTTGCGCACCAACAGCAGAACGACCAACACCGTTATGAGCATCAGCCACAGACTGCGGTAGCCGCCAACGTAAATGCCCGCCAGCTGGCTTACAACTGCGAACAGGACCAGCAGTCGTTTGCCCGGTGTACGCGCCCACTGCCAGGCCGGCCAGCAGAGCGGGACGGTCAGCGCACAGACAAAAGTGGCTGCTGGCGCTCCCCAGATCGAGAAAGTCGCTCTGACAAATTGATT
>JAUQXD010000700.1 GCA_030834835.1 Thermoflexales bacterium
GGGTGTCCACGTGTTGCCTTGATTCGTCGACCAGTGTAACTGCCCATCAACGCTCGTGATCGCCGCGACGATTTGATCGGCTGCATAGTTGGGCGAGACGGCCAGCGCGCTGACGTCGCCGAGGCCGATCGGATTGAATTGTCCGCCGCTGTTGGTCGAGCGATAGATGCCGTCGTTGTCTACCGCTACAAATAAGGTGTGATCGGTGGCAAACGCCGGCGAGAAGGTCAGCTGCGTCACCTGATGTGTGGCGAACCAGCCGCCCGATTTGATGAAGACCAGGCCGCCGTTATCGGTCTTGTAAGTTTCGGTAGCGCCCAACGCATACAGCGTGTGATCGTGCGCGTAATCGGGCGAGATGCTCAGGCCGGTGAGCGGGCCAAAGCCATAAGGATAGGGGGTGACAAACGGTGTCTGCCATGTCGCGCCGCCGTCGGTGGTGCGATAGATCTGATAGCCCGTCGTCGGCAAACCGGCCGCCGCAAACACGGTGTGGTCGGTGGCATAGGCTGGAGAGATCGCCAGCGCGATGATGACCTGATCGGCCAAGCCGGCAGGCTGCCAGGTTGCGCCGCTGTCGCCGGTGCGATAGATGCCGCGCCCGCGCAGACCGGCAAAGACCGTGTGATCGGTCGGGTAGTCGGGCGAGAGCGCCAGCGCGGTAACGCTGACGCCGCTCAAGCCGGGGACGGGCTGCCAGCCCTCTGAATCAGCCACAGCCGTGAGCGGTCTGCCGAGCAGCAGGCAGACCGCGAGGATCAAACCACCGAGCCATAAGCGCTTCATGCGGAACCCGCCTTTCTGTGCGCCCCGCAAAAACCCGCGCCACTTCACTGCTGGTGGGCGGGTACTACGCCTCTCCCAACGGGGCCAATCTGGCCCGGACAATGGTCGATTTCAGTATAAGACGGTTTTTAGAGAATTCAACCTGCGCCGCCTTCCGATTGAGTTACAGAATTCAGGCGATTGCCCTCTGCTGGGGCTTGACGGCGGACTCGCAGGAGAGTATACTTTGTCTATAAATAAACCGACGGTCGGTTTATGGAGGTGTGATGGCACGAACCGTCAAAGAGCACGAGCACGCCGTCAAGCGCAAGGAGATCACTGATGTAGCCCAACGCCTGGTGTATACCAGGGGCTACGATCAGATGTCAATTCAAGACATCTTAAATGAACTCCAGATTTCCAAAGGGGCGTTTTATCACTATTTTAGTTCGAAACAGGCCCTGTTGGAGGCGCTGATCGATCGGATGCAGGAAGATGCGGAACCGCTGGTCGCGCCGATTGTGGCCGATCCAAACCTGTCCGCGCTGGAGAAACTACATCGTTTCTTTGACACCTCGGCGCGCTGGAAAACGGCCCGGAAAGATTATCTGATGTCGCTGATGCGGGGCTGGTATGCCGACGAGAACGCGCTGATTCGTGAGAAGGCGCAGAGCCGCATGATCAAGCATTTTGCCCGGATGTTGGCCGATATTATCCGGCAGGGTGTGGCGGAAGGCGTCATGAACACGCCGTTTCCCGATCAAATGGGCGAATTGACGCTGACGCTGTTACAGGGTCTGGGCAACGACTATATGGCTCTGCTATTCTCGAATTCGTCGTCGCCTAATGATTTGCAGCGCGCGATCGATCTGGTGGCGGCCTATAACGATGCACTGGAGCGGATGCTGGGTACGCCGCCCGGCTCATTGAATCTGGTGGATGTCAGTATTTTGAAGGACTGGTTCGTTACCACGGCCGAAGCCGTGCAGCCGGCAACCGGCTGAAACGACTTTGACGCGGTCAAAACGAGGTGAAGCATGAGTCAGACATTGAAACTGGCCTGGCG
>JAUQXD010000701.1 GCA_030834835.1 Thermoflexales bacterium
AGCAAAGGTCGGCAGACCAGGGCAGACCGGCACACTGTCGGCGCCGCACCAACCACCGCCATGATCGAGCGGGCCGTCGGGCGGCGCTGACGGCGAGGGGCGATCGTAAAACTCCAGGAAAGCAACGGTGCTGGTGATGTCGATCGAGTTGTTGTTGCGAAGCGTGGCGGTGAGATGCGCGATCGGCGGGTTGAGGCCGGACTCGATCGACATCGCCGCCGCCGTGAAGCTAAGATCAGGTTGATCCAGGCGTGGATCAACCAGCCACGAACTGGCGTTAAACAGGTGCCGACTGATCTGGGCAGTCCACGGCGGGATGAGATCCCATTGCAGGGTGTCGGACGTGACCAGCTGAGGCGTGAACGTGATTGAGCCCACGTACTGATACGGCGGCGGATAGACGATCGTGCCGGTGTAGCGGAAGACGTTGTTGGATCGCGCGAATTGATCGATCCGAAACTCATTGCCGATGCGCAGCACTTGCTGCGCGGTGCGATAAGACCAGCTAAAGTCCGACGACTCTGTTAAAGTAAAGAATACGGTGGCGCCGCTGATGACCCAGCTGCCATGTTGGACGCTGGCCGTAATTTCAGTGGAATCGGCGGGCACTGCCTGGCTGAACGAAATACCACCAGGCCCTACCGGAAAACCAAGATAGGTGTTTTCCCAGCGGCTAAACAGCGCGGCCGCGGTGGGTGCGCCTGACTCCACAGTGACCGTAAGCAGCTGGGTGAACAGGGGTGTTTCATCATGAGGGCGGTGCGGCCCAGACCCGGCGGGGTCTACCTGCGCCAGCACACTGGCCTGCACCGCCAGTAATATCAACAGACTGCTGCTGATGCTAATCAGGCTGCGAACAAGGTACATGTTCACTCCCGGATGAAGGCTAAGAATTGCGCGACCTTGCGGAGGGGCGGCCTCCGCAAGGTCGGCGGGTTACAGCAGAGAAGAGCCGGCTATGGGACCACTTAACAACCCGGGCAGACCGTGGCCGTGTTGGTCGGTGTGGGCGTCCGTGTGGCGGTGGGTCCTACCGTGGGCGTCGGCGTGTTGGTGCGCGTCGGCGTCCTGGTCGGCGTCCCCGTGACAGTCGGCGTCCGTGTGATGGTCGGCGTGTTGGTGTGAGTCGGCGTATGGGTCCTGGTCGGCGTGTTGGTGCGCGTTGGCGTATGGGTCGGCGTCCCCGTGATGGTCGGCGTCCGCGTGATGGTCGGTGTATGGGTGCGCGTCGGCGTCTGGGTGATGGTCGGCGTTGGCGTGATAGTTGGCGTGTTGGTGCGTGTCGGCGTTGGCGTGATGGTCGGCGTGTTGGTGCGCGTTGGCGTGCTGCTGGGCGTCGGCGTGGGAGTCTGAACTAAGCCACTGATGGTCAGGGTACGCACCACCCGGGTGTTATGAGGATGGAGGGAACCCGAAGTGCCAGTGCCACGCGGATCACGATCGACCGCGCTGAAAACAATGTAGTAGGTGTCATTCGTGATCGCCACTCCATTGGGCCAACTGCCAGCCGAATTAAGCGTCTGACAGGTTGGGAGGCCGGTTGCGCTGATACAAATAGTCCGGCTGTCGCTGTTGACGGCAATGCCTGTCTTCTGATACACCAGCCCGGTTAAACCAGGTGAATCATATACTTCAATTGAAGCCGTGGTGATGTATCCGCCGCGATTGGTACCATACACGGCGTCCGTATCCGGGTCGGAGACCACGGCCTGAACCGTAAAGTTCTGGGCGCCCGTAATAGACGCGGGCATGGTCGGCTGGATGACAGGCCCACGCCGCCCGACGATCGTGAGCGGCGGACAGGTTAATCCACCGACCGTGTAATTGAGACTGAGCTGGAAATCGGCCCCATGACGGTAGGCGCCCAGATCACCGGACTGGAACCGAAGCCTGAAGGTCCCCGTGCCACCCGCACTGATTGACCGTGAGAACGAGTCGCTGAACGAGCTGCCGACCACACTGAGTGAGTGGGCAGCCGCCAAAATTTGCGTGCTATTCCACCGATATGCGGTAAAGTCAAGCGGTTGAGCGCTTAAGGCCTCATCGTGCCAGACGGCCGGCGATGCGCCTGAGGAGGTGCCCGATCCAATCCAGGTCACCGTGGCGCCAGTCAGCGTTGCGGCGTAGCCGGTGCTGACGTTCCGCAAGTATGCGCTTACTTCATTGGCAGCCACCTCGACATAGAGCGGTTCGTACTGCCTGGTCGCGATGATGCCACAGGCAGGCGTCGCGGTCGGGGTTGGGCTGGAGGTCGGCGTGCGTGTAGGCGTATTGGTCGGCGTGTTGGTCGGCGTCCCGGTGGTGGTCGGCGTGCTGGTCGACGTGCTCGTACCAGTTGCCGTAGGCGTGGGTGTCAACGTTGGCGTGGCGGTGGGCAAGCTAATCTGTGGCGGCAGACGCTCCAATCGCACCTGCCGGTATTGCTCGATAATCATCTCGCGGCGGGACAGCAGCGGCACCCAGTCGGCTATGGCGCGCAGTGGCGTAATCAAGGGATGATCGAAGACCCCGATGATCAGAACACGATCACCCGGTCCGCCGGCGTCATTCTGCACCGTGCCAGCCGGGCCGTTGCATTTGGGCACGCCGTCCGAGTCATCGAACATAAAACCGGTTCGCGAACTGCAAATGACCAGATCATAGAAGCTGCGGCTGTTGCGGGTGGTATTGCTGAAGTCAACCAGCAGGCCGCCCGCGGCGCCACGTCCCACATCCTGGATGGTCAGCAACCGCGCCGCATCTTCCAATGCCTCACGATCGGGCCTGGATAAATTTTTGCCGGCGTCACAGTTATCAGCGTCCGTACAATGGGCCGGATCGAACCGGCCGGTCACGGCGTAACGGGCCGCCTCACGCACTGAATTCTCCAGAATCAGCCAGGCCGAAAACACCCGGGCCGCCTCGATGACGACCATCAGGATCATCAGCAAAACGGGCAGAATCAGGGCAAATTCCACCAGAGCCTGGCCGCGTGAACGTCGGCGTCTACGAATAAATTTGATCATCGCTGCACCTCGATAACGACTATCCCGTGGATCATTGACATGCGTACCAGTTGTCCGGCTTAACCGCTTAGCCGCGTGAAAATCTTGCCCGCGATGGCCAGAAAGATGTCGTTCAGGCCGTCGGCATCGGGCGCAAAATAATAGTTGCCGCATTGTTGACCGAGCGGGACAGGCACACCACCTGGCCGGCACGGATCAGGTTGTGTTGGATCGTTGGTTGATCCAATGTAAGCGACATACCTGAGGAAGGATTCGGCCAGGTTAGGTTTGCCTGTGCCCGGATCGATGAACGGGCTGCCGGCCGTCGGATTGCACACAACCGGCGGCCCCGGGTTGTAATAATCATAGCCGCCCGTGCAGACCACTTTGCG
>JAUQXD010000702.1 GCA_030834835.1 Thermoflexales bacterium
GGAACTGGAAGCAGCGAATGCCGCGCTGCGGGATGATATTCATCAGCGGCAGCGCATTGAAGAGCTGCTGCACGGGTCGGAACAGCGCTATCGCACGCTATTCGAAAATGCGGGTGACGCCATCTTCATTGTCGATCTGAGCGGGCAGATCATCGAAGTCAACCACATGGCCGGCCAGCAGCTGGGTTATACTCGCGACGAATTGAAGGGCATGTCGTTGAGCGTCTTTGATGCGTCGCCGGAGGTGGCCAGTGTGGACGAACGCATCCACCGCCTGCAACAGATGGGCGAGCAGGTCTTTGAAGCCGTTCACCGGCGGCGCGACGGCAGCCTGGTGCCGGTTGAGATCAAGTCCAGCGTCGTTGAATACGCCGGCGGCCCGGCAGTACTGGGCATCGCGCGCGATGTCACCGAGCGCAAACGGGCGGAGCAAGGGTTGCGCCGCTATGCCGATGAGCAGACGGCGTTGTACAACACGGCGCTGCTGTTGAGCGCGCAGCTGGACGTCAGCGGGTTGTTGCGCCTCACGGTCGAACGGGCTACCGGCCTGTTGGGCGTGACGGCGGGCGGCGTCTACCTGTATGATGACCGGCGCCAGGCGTTGGTGCTGGCGGTAGGGCAGGGCTATTACGCAGAGTACATCGGCGTGGAGCTTAAGCCCGGTGAAGGATTGTCCGGCCAGGCGTTTCAGCGGCGCATGACCGTGCGCCTAGGCGACTACCAAACGTGGGACGCGCCGGCTGCTGCCCATCGCCACGAAACCCGCCTTCAGTCAGTCATTGCTGCGCCGCTGCTGGGCAGATACTCGCCGCTGGGCGTGCTGTTTGTGGCGAGCGATCTGGGCGGGCCGCAATTTGACGATCAGCAGGCCCGGCTGGTGGAACTCATCACCGCCGAGGCGGCCATTGCGCTGGAAAATGCGCAACTGTACGAGCAGCAGCAAGAGCATTTTCGCTACCTGCAAGAGTCCCAGGCCCGGTTGATTCAGGCCGAGAAAATGTCGGCGCTGGGGCGGCTGGTCGCCTCGATCGCGCACGAGATCAACAATCCGCTGCAGGCCGTGCAAGGCTGTCTGACGTTGGTGCGCGAAGGCGTTGAGGATCGCTCCCGGCTCGATCCGGATCAGGCGACTGAGGCGCTGCGCGACCTGGACGTAGCTGCTTCTGAAGTGACGCGCGTGGCCGGCATCGTTCAGCGGCTGCGCGACTTTTATCGGCCAACCCGGGCCGGCGTGCAGTTGGCGGATGTCAACACACTGATCGAGACGGTGCTGGCGCTGACGGCCAGGCAACTGCAACACAGCCGGATTGAACTGGATCGCGCGCTGACTGCCCACCCGCTGCCCATCATGACCAACGCTGATCAGATCAAGCAGGTCTGCCTGAATCTGATCCTGAACGCCATCGACGCCATGCCGCAGGGCGGGCGGCTGCGGGTAGCCACTCGCTTGACAGGAACGCCGGGCGATGAGACAGCAGCCAACGACCCGCCCGCCCGCCCGATGGTGTGTATCGACCTGGCGGATACCGGCAGCGGGATTTCACCGGAGGTTATGCGGCAAATCTTTGAGCCGTTCTTCACCACCAAAGAGACCGGCTCTGGCCTGGGCCTGTCCATCAGTTACGAGATCGTCAAGGCGTTGGGCGGTGAGATCACCGTGACCAGCGAATTGCAGCGTGGCAGCACGTTTTCCATCTGGCTGCCCGCCGAAGCCAATGCCGCCGAGACACTATCCGAAGGAAAGCATGATGACCGATCAAACGCCGTGCGTGTTGGTGGTTGATGATGAAGCGGGCATCCGCTATTTTCTGGAGCGTTTTTTGCAGCGCGAAGGCTGGCAGGTCAAGACGGCGGATAGCGGTGAAGCCGCTCTGGCCGAATTGGCGCACACTGAATATGACATCGTGCTGCTGGACTTGCGAATGAAGGACATCGGCGGGTTGGAGGTACTGGAAGGGCTGAAGCAGCAGTGGCCGGCCACCAGCGTGATTATTTTGACGGCGCACGCCTCGCTGGAATCGGCGGTAGAGGCCCTGCGTCGCGGCGCGCACGATTATCTCTTCAAGCCCTGCAAGACACTCGATCTGCGGGAAAGTATCCGCACCGCTCTGCTGAAACGTCAACAACAATTGCAGCTGCGCGATTTGCAGGCGCGGCTGCCAGTTGCGATCACACCGCCCGATCCGGACAAGTCTTCACCGCCTGTGCCGGTCGTCGACGTGGATCTCGCGGCGCGAGCCAGATCCGATCGGGCAGGCGACCACCCCGATCGATTTGTGCAGCACGGCGGTCTGATCGTCGATTCAATCCGGCACATTATCACGCTGGACGGCGCGCTGCTGGAACTAAGCCCCACCGAATTCGACCTGCTGGCCTACCTGGTCAGCGAAGCGCCGCGAGTGGTGTCACCGCAAGAATTGATCCATGAAGTGCAAGGCTATGCCAGTAACAGCCACGAAGCGGCCGAAACGATCCGCTCGCATATGTATCATATCCGACGTAAGGCGCTGGCTGCCGGCGGGCGCAGTGTAGTTCGCACTGTGCGCGGCGTTGGTTACACCCTGGCTGACTGACCAAATCGACATTCATCTCCAACCAGTTTCCTACCGCCGGCCGTTGAAAAGCGCCAGCGTGCGGCGTATCGGTGTGGCGTTCATGCAACGTTCATGCAATCTTCACGTTTCCTTTTCATAGCCGCCATGCTTTTGATGTACGATAGTGTAACCCTTGTGTTTAGTCTGATCACCGCAATTTTCATCCTGGCATAGATGCTTCCGTCGGGTCGCCAGATCCGTCGGGAGCGTTCCAGTTCATATTGAGAATCGTCGCTCTGGGTAGTTAGAGGTTGCCATGACTCACACGCGCGTGCTCATCGTCGAGGATCAAAGCATTATCGCCCAGGACTTGCAGGCCCGGCTGCTGAACCTGGGCTATCACGTCTCTGGCATTGCGGCTTCGGGCGAAGAGGCCATCCGGCAGGCAGGCCAGGCCCGACCTGATCTGGTGTTGATAGACACCGGGCTGAACGGCGATCTGGACGGCTCTGAAACGGCGGCCCGCCTCCAGGCGGACTGCCACATTCCGATCGTGTACGTTGCCTCCCGCCTGGATGAAACCATGCTTCAACACGGCGGCGTGACCGGGCCGGATGACGGCATCCTGAAGCCGTTTGACGACTCCGAGATTCAGGCCGCGATCGAGACCGCCTTGCATTCGCACCGCATGGATCGGCAACTGGACCTGAGCGAAACCCGGTTCCGCTCGCTGCTAGAGCACATTAGCGATGTCATTCTGGTGGTGGATGCGGCCGGCGATGTGACCTATGCCAGCCCGGCCGCACTGCAATCGGGCACCCCTTTTCCGAGCAATCGCCTTGACGACATCGTCGCGGCGTTTGTGGCTCCAGACGATAAAGCCGTGGTGTACGCGGCGCTGCGCCAACTTCAATCTCGACCCGGCGCACAGGGGTCAATTACGGAGTGTCGGATTCGCCTTCACGATGGCGACTGGCACACCTTTTCAGCGGTCGCAACTAACCTGTTGCATGATCCAGCCGTGAACGGCATCGTCATCACCGCGCACGATATTACCGAACATCAGCGGGCGGGCGAACGACTCGATCAATTGTTTGTCGCGGCGCAACGCCACGCCCGCGAACTGTCCGCGCTCAACACGGCTTTCCACGCCATGTCGTCCAGCCTGGAACTCCAGTCTGTGCTGAAGGTCGTGACGAGCGAGCTCCAACGCCTGGTCGGGTCCGAGAGCGTCTCGGTGCTGTTGCGCGACGGCGAGGAACTGGTGTTTGCGGCGGCCACGGGGCCAGGCGCTGATGATTTGATCGGGACACGGATGCCCGCCACCGCCGGCATCGCCGGGGCCGTGCTGCAGAGCCAGATACCGTCGATCTCGACCAACGCCCCGACAGATCAGCGCTTCTACACCGCCATTGACGCTCAGACCGGCTTAACGACCCAGACGGTACTGGCCGTGCCGCTCGTCCACACTGGCCGGGCCATCGGCGTCATGGAGGCGATCAACAAAGCGCCTGGGCCCTCTCTCCAACAGGCGGGGACAGACATCTTTGGCGGGCACGATCTCGATCTCATGGTCGCCATCGCCGGATCAGCCGTCATCGCCATTGAGAATGCGCGGCTGTACGAGGCCCAGCGCGATTACAATCGGCGATTGCGCGCGGCGCAGCCGCAGCTGATTCAAACTGAAAAAATGGCCGCGCTGGGCCGCCTCACCGCCTCAATGGCGCACGAGATCAAC
>JAUQXD010000703.1 GCA_030834835.1 Thermoflexales bacterium
GGCCACACCCGGGCGCTACGATCTGATCATCGTCAGTGACTACGCGGTTGAACTCCTGATCAACCGTGACGGCTTGCAACCGCTTGATTTGACCGCGATACCCAATCACCTCAACATTGAGCGTGAGTTTCTATCGCCGGCATTCGATCCGGGCGGTGAGGCGAAATATACCTTGCCCTTTCAATGGGGAACCACCGGGCTGGCTTACGATCGCTCGAAAGTCACTCAGCCGCTGGTCAACTGGCAGGACGTGTGGCGACCCGAGCTGGCCGGGCACCTGTCAGTGCTGGACGACGCGCGTGAAATGCTGGGTATTGGCCTCTTGGTGTCGGGCTATGACAAGAACGAGACCGATCCGGGCCGGCTGGCCCAGGCGCGCGATCGGTTGATAGCGTTGACGCCCGGCATTGTCGCTTTTGACGCAGAGTACCCTGAAAAGCGCTTGATTTCCGGCGAGGTGTGGGCGGCGGTGATTTATAGCGGCGATGCCGCGCTGGCCGCGCGCGAGAACGCCAATATCGTTTACGTGCTGCCGATCGGAGGCAGCATCTGGTTCGACAATTTTGCCATCCCCGGCAACGCGCCTCATCCCGCCGAAGCGCAGCGCTTTATCAACTTCATGTTGCGGGCGGATATCGGTGCGCGCGTTCTGCGTGATTTGCCTTATTCCACGGCCAACCGCGCTGCCCTGGATTATGCTCGCGAACACGATCCGGACCTGTATCGATCGTACATCGATAGCCCGATGTCGAATCCGTCACCGGCAGCCGTGGCCCACGCGCAGCCGATCAAAAACCTGGGCGAAGCGGTCAACGAGTCGTACGAGCGCTACTGGAACGAAGTCCTGGCTGCGGCCCGTAAATAGTTGTGCTTAACGGTTACTGTTCAACAGGCGCGCCGGGTCACCTCACAAATCTTCACGAAATGAAGGGCACGGAGAATTCTCTTCGTGCCCTTCGTGTCCTGCCCACACTTGCACCCACTGCGTGTGCGCAGTGCGGTGTGTCCGCGAAGCGGTGGGCCGCTTGGCGTCGTGGTTAATGCTGTTTTACGCCGCCGTGATGGCAAAAGCCTTCAGGTCGATCTCACCCAGTGTGCCGCGCGGTCCGTCGAGACCGCTCAGCCGCTGATAGCCATCGGTTGCCAGCGCGTACACGTACAGCGCTTCCGCAAAAGCCGCTCGTGTGCACGGCGTCTCGCCGTCGGCCAGCCCGCTCGTCATCAGCGTGTTGATCGTCAGGTCTTTGCTGAACAGATCGCCCGCGCGATTGAAGCCGTTGACGCTGGCCGCCTCGACCAGACCCGCCGCCGATGCTTCGGCCACATTGGTCGCCACGCGCACCACGCGGAAGTTGAAGGCCGCGAAGTTGTCGGGGTGGCTGGCGTGGAACGAGATGCGCGCAGTGTCGGTCAGGTTGCTGTATTCCAGGAAACCGCAGCGCCCGGCCGGCACCGTGTTGACCGTGACATCGTCGATGTTGCCGTGGCACACGCGATTATCGACATGCACCACTAACCGATAGCCCACCACGTGCAACGTCACGGGATCGATCAACGCTCGATCGGCGGTGGCGGCCGTCGTCGTGTACGAACCTTCCACCAGCGGCGCGGGATCTGTGATCTCGTAGACTTCCACACTTTCTGTGGTCAGGTCCACGCGCACCATCGCCGCGCCCACTTTGCGGAACAGTTCCAATTTCAATTCGTACTTGCCGTCCGGCACGAGCGTGGTGTTGAAGTAAGCGCTGGCGAGATCGAAGCCTTCGTCCAGCACTTCCCAATCTTCACCGCTCGCCGGCAGCACCGGATCGATGATGGTGTAGTAGCCGCCGGGCGCCGTGGTATCAGGCCCGATCTGCACAGACTTGTACACCACCGGATCACCAGGCCCGCTCGCTTCACGATAGTGGCGCGAGACGGTGCGGCCCGCCTGAATTTCATCCATCACCAGCCAATCGTTCTCGTCGGCGCTGCCCAGCGGGCGATACGACCAGCGATAGTGGGTGATGTTAGCGCCCTTCAGGCCGCTGCCAAAGTCCACGCGCGGCTCCAGCACTGCGCCAAACGGCGAAGGTTTGACCACACCCAGACCAAGCGACGCATCGATCCAGCCTTCCTTCACCTGGCCTTCTTTTAAGTGCTCGGCTGGCACGATCGAGTCGCGATAGATCTCGCCCATGCTCACCTGCCGTCCGATCGTCTTGACCACGACTTTCTTGCCCAGCAGTTCGGGCTGATCGCCGCAGCCGTGCACGCGCGGATCGGTCACGCGGATGGTGACTTCCGTGCCGCAGGCGTAATTCCAATAGGTATTGCAGCGGATCGACGGGTGATAGACCGTGGTCCACGCGCCGCCGATCGAATACTCCACCCAGAAGTACAGGTCGGGCTTGTCGCCAAAGCACGGATAGTAGATCGTGGTGTCGAAGCGGCCATGCTCGTCGGTCTCGATCACGGCCAGTTCTTCGCAGCTGTAGCGGAACCACGGCCACAGCCAATCCCAGTAGCACCAGTAAATCTTGATCAATTCGACGTTCTTGATCAGCGCGTCGCGCACCAATCCGATTGAACCGGCCGTCAACGCCGCGCGCGACTCGAACGCCAGGGTAGCAGCCTTCGGCGGCAGGGGCTGCGGGTTCAACATCACTTCGCTCAGATTCGCCGCTCGTGACATGGCCTGCATTTTCAGATTGCCCGGCGGTTCCGGCTGCGGATTGATCATCGTCTTCGATGCGTCGAACTTGCCAAAGACATTGGCCGCTCGCTGCAAGACCGGCACGGGATCGACGAAGCCCGGATCGAATTTGTACGGCGGATCGGGCGGATTCGGGATCGGGATCGGGTGCTCGATCGCCCAGATCAACTCATCGCGCAGTCGATAGATGATGTCGTCGGGCAATTGTGCGATGATCCACGGCAGCCGATCGACTTCGCAGATGTGGACGCGCGCGTGGCAGACCGGCTTCTC
>JAUQXD010000704.1 GCA_030834835.1 Thermoflexales bacterium
GGCGGCTTCGGCAAAAGCGGCCAGCATCAATCCGTTCCACGCCGACAGGACTTTCTCGTCTCGTTGGGGTTTTACACGCCCCTCTCGCACATCAAATAACTTCTGCCGAGCCTGCGCTAGTTTCGTTTCCAGTTCGGCCAGCGACAGGCCATTGGCCCTGGCTACATCGATCGGGTCTTTGACCACGCTGAGGATGTTTTGTCCTTCAGGCAAATGCTGTTCGTGACTGCTTGCGCTCCGCCCGCTTTCTGCGGAGAAGTTACCGCGTGAGGTAACCCCGTACACTTCGCTGAAGAGAATCTCGTCGTCGCCCAGGATCGATCGGATGTCGTCCACCGTCCACACAAAGAACTTGCCTTCCACGCCTTCGGAATCGGCATCCTGGGTGGAATAGAATCCGCCGTCGGGATGCGTCATCTCGCGCGCCACGTAATCCAGTATCTCGATCGCGATGCGGCGATAGAACGGATCGTCCAGTGCTTGCGCCGCGTGCAGATACACGCGCGCCAGTTGGCTGTTGTCGTATAACATTTTCTCGAAGTGTGGCACCAGCCACTGCGCATCCGTCGAGTAGCGGTGGAAGCCGCCGCCCAGTTGATCGTACATCCCGCCGCGCGCCATCGCCTGCAAAGTCCGATCGATCATAGTGCGAAGATTGGCGTCGTGCGTCTGTGTATAGCGGCGCAGCAAAAACTCCAGCGTCATGGGCTGAGGGAATTTGGGCGCGCTGCCCCAACCACCGTTCACGCGATCGAAACTGCGGACGATGAGCTGCTCGGCTTTAGTCAAAGTGCCCGTCGAGAGTGGCTGGCTTTCGACCTGCCCGACAAAATCGTTGGTCTGCTTCAGATAGCCCAGGACGCCGTCGCTGTTCTTGAGAATGTCGTCGCGGCGATTCTGCCAGGCATCGGCCACGGCCTTCAGCACATCGCGGAACGAAGGCATGCCATGTCGGGGCGTCGGCGGAAAATACGTGCCGCCATAGAAGGGGCGGCCATCGGGGGTGAGAAAGACGCTCATCGGCCAGCCGCCGCTGCCCGTCAGTCCGACGACGGCGCTCATGTAGATCGAATCGAGATCGGGCCGTTCCTCGCGATCGACTTTGACGTTGACAAAGAGCTCGTTCATCACTCGCGCCGTCGTCTCATCCTCGAACGATTCATGCGCCATCACGTGACACCAATGACAGGCGGCGTAACCGATGCTGAGGAAGATCGGTTTGTCTTCCGCGCGCGCTGTCGACAGCGCCTCTTCACCCCACGGATACCACGCGACGGGGTTATGGGCATGTTGCAGCAGGTACGGGCTGGTTTCGTTGATTAGGTGATTGGGCATTATCGGTCCCTGGCTGAAGCAGATGCAGAAATTGTATCACGCGGGAAAGCGCGGGACGCTGATACACGCTGGTGAACGCAGATGATTTATCTGTGTCCCAAAACAAAAAGGACGAAAGCGAGCCGCCTCCGTCCTTGTCTACTAATCTACTTGTTTCCTGATCTACTTCGCTATCTCACTCAAAAACTTAATCGTCGCGTCGATGCCGCCGTAGAAGTTGGGCAGATAGAAACGCTCGTCCGGCGAGTGCAGATTATCATCGGGCAGGCCGTAGCCCAGCATCACCGAATCGATGCCGAGTTCGGTCTTGAACGTCGCCACCACCGGGATCGAGCCGCCTTCACGCTCGTACACGGGCGGATTGCCAAAGACATTTTCCAGCACACGCGCGGCCGCCTTCATATAAACGGAATTCACATCGATCAACGCGCCGTGACCGCCGTGCAGGCGTTTCGTCTCGACAGTAACCTGGGGCGACGCGATCTGCTTGAGATGTTTCTGCAGAATGTCGGCGATCTCGTAATGATCTTGATTGGCGACAAGCCGACAGCTGATCTTCGCGCCCGCCTTCGCCGGCAGCACGGTCTTGGGGCCTTCGCCCTGGAAGCCGCCCCAGATGCCGTTGATCTCCAGCGTGGGCCGTGCGGTGATGCGCTCGCGCACAGTGTAGCCGGCTTCGCCCCAGAGGCCCGGCACACCGGTCTCTTGCAGAAAGCCTTCTTCCGAATAGGGAATGGCCGCGATGCGGGCGCGCTCGGCGTCGTCCAGCGGAATGACTTTGTCGTAAAAGCCCGGCACGGTGATGTGGCCGTTGTGATCTTTCAACGAGGCCAGCATCTCGGTCAACGCCTGCAGGGGATTGTAGACCGCGCCGCCATATTGACCCGAATGCAGATCACGATTGGGGCCGGTGACTTCCACCTGAATGTAGCACAGGCCGCGCAGACCGTACACGATGCTGGGCTGGCCGGGCTTGATCATCGAGGTGTCGCTGATCACCGCCACGTCGGCCTTTAGATAATCTTTGTTGGCAATGATAAACGCATCGAGGTTGGGGCCGCCGACTTCTTCTTCACCCTCGATGATCAGTTTGACGTTGACGGGCAATTTACCGTTCGTTTTGAGATACGCTTCCAGCACTTTGGCATGGATGAACATCTGCCCTTTGTCGTCCGATGTGCCGCGCCCGAAGAGATAGTCGCCGCGCACTTCCGCGCGGAACGGATCGGAGTGCCACAGTTCGATCGGGTCTACCGGCTGCACGTCGTAGTGGCCGTAGATCAACACGGTGGGCTTATCGGGACCGGCGTCCAGCCAGTCGGCTGTCACGATCGGATGGCCAGGCGTGGGATTGATTTTGGCGTGCTTCAGACCCAGCGCGGTGAAATGATCGACCAGCCATTGCGCGGCGCGCTGCATATCCGGCTTATGTTCGGGCAGGGCGCTGATGCTGGGAATTTCGAGCAGTTCCTTCAGTTCGAGCAGAAATCGATCGCGGTGAAGCTGCGTGTACTGCAAAGCGTCGGTCAGCATGAAGACTCCTGAGAAAAGACACGTCAACGCGTGTTGACAGAGTGTGGGTTAAGTTGATTATAAGACGCGATGCTTAAAGCGGCAAGGCGCGGCCGGCTGGCGTGGCGAAAAGCGAAATGCGCGCCTGATCATCCGTCGGGTTGCGTTTTGAGGTGATCCGTTTTATAATCGCCCCGCTTCTAACTAAAACGGAGTTAAGCCGAATGACTGACGAAGTGAATGTGTCCGGTGAAATGGGTGTCGATCCCAGCGTGGCGACTTCCATGCATGATCTGCTTGAAGCCGACTTTGGTCTCAAGCAGATTAAACGCGGTGATGTCCTGACAGGCACGATCTTGCGCGTGTCCCCGACTGAAATCCTGGTAGATATCAATACCAAGTCAGAGGGCGTTATCGTGGGGGAGGAACTTGAAAAGGTTCCGCCCGACGTGTTGGCCGAGTTGAAAGTCGGCGACAGTGTGCAAACCTATGTGGTCAATCCGCAAGACCGCAATGGTAATGTGGCGCTGGCGTTGACGCGCACGCAGGCCTCGCGTGACTGGGCGGAGGCGGAAGAGTTCAACACCTCCCAGGACGTGTTCGAGGGCGTGGTCGCCGGTTACAACAAGGGCGGCCTCATCGTCAAGGTGGGCAAGATCCGCGGCTTCGTGCCGGCGTCGCAGCTGGTTTCGCTGGGCAAGGCCGAAGAAGGTGCCGATCCCAACAAGCGGCTCATGGCGATGGTCGGTCGCAAGCTGTATCTGAAAGTGATCGAACTCGATCGCGAACAGAACCGCCTCATCCTTTCCGAGCGGGCGGCGCAGCGCCAGGTTCGCAAGCTTCAAAAAGAGAAGATGCTGACCGAGTTGAAAGAAGGCGATGAGCGCGAAGGCGAAGTGATCAGCCTGGCCGACTTTGGCGCGTTCATTGATCTGGGCGGGGCCGATGGGCTGGTGCATCTCTCCGAGATCACCTGGAAGCCGATCAATCATCCCAGCGAAGCGCTCAAGCCGGGCCAGCATGTGCGTGTGGTCGTGCTCAAGGTTGATCCCGATCACAAGCGGGTCGGCCTCAGCATCAAGCGGCTGGAGAAGGACCCGTGGGCGACGATCGAAGAGCGCTATAAGGTCGGGCAGCTGGTGGAAGGTGAAATCACCAAGATGGCCAAGTTCGGCGCGTTCGCCCGCATCAAGGACGATGACGCGATCGAAGGCCTGATCCACGTCTCGGAACTGTCCGATAAACGCATCGGCCATCCTAAGGAAGTCGTGAAGGAAGGCCAGATGGTGACATTGCGCGTGATTCGCATCGACGCCAGCAAGCGCCGCCTGGGTCTGAGCCTGAAGCGCGTGGCGCAGAGCGACTACATGGACGACGACTGGCGACAGGCGCTGGACATGGTGAACGAGAGCGAGCCAGAGGCCGATGCGCCCTCAACTGACTCACCTTCGACTGAGTCACCTTCAACTGAGTCACCCTCGACCGAGTAGTTGTCGAGATTCATTAAGACAAGAGTTGCGGAGCGCCGGGTCACATGACCCGGCGCTCCTGTCATTTCTGGCCGGCATACTCGCCCGGCGTGTTAGAGTTGTGTTAGATTGTGCCGGGCGCGTGCGGGTACAGTGGCGGAGTCACCCCAGACAGGTTATAATCGGTTTTGTAATCGGGTCGTATTAAGCAAGTTGGAGGGTAGCATGGCAAATAAACTCGATCGTTTTACCCAGCGCGCGCGGCGCGTCCTGGCCTTCGCCCAGGAAGAAGCCGAGCGGTTGAATCACAGCTATATTGGCACCGAGCATTTATTATTGGGACTCTTGCGTGAAGAGACGGGCGTGGCCGGCAAAGTCCTGCGCGACCTCAACGTCAGTTCAGAACGCGTGACGGAACTGGTCGAGCGCATTACGGGACCGGGCCGCCGCGCGCCGTTCAGCAAGATCGATCTGACCCCGCGCACCAAGCGTGTGATCGAACTGGCCGTGGAAGAAGCGCGCCGCCTGGGCCAGCACTACATCGGCACCGAGCACTTGCTGTTGGGCCTCGTCCGCCAGGGCGACGGCGTGGCGATCGATATTCTGCGCCAGCTCAGCGTCAGTCCGGAAGCGATCCGGCGCGAGACCCAGAAGGCATTGCAAGAAACACCGCATACGCCGGAGAAAGAAAAAGAGAAGGCCGCCAAGAAAGAGCGCGCCAAGACCCCGATGGTCGATCAGCTGGCCACCGATCTGACCACGCTGGCCGAAGAGGGCAAGCTCGATCCGGTGGTCGGACGACAGACCGAAATCGAACGCGTCATCCAGATTCTCTCGCGCCGCACCAAGAATAATCCTGCCCTCATCGGCGAACCCGGTGTCGGCAAGACGGCCATCGTCGAAGGGCTGGCGCAGCGCATCGTCGACGGCGACGCGCCGGAGCCCCTGTTGGACAAGCGTGTGTTGCAACTGGATGTCGGCTCGCTCGTCGCGGGCACCATGTATCGCGGCCAATTTGAAGAGCGCCTTAAGCGCGTCATCGAAGAAATCAAGGCCAGCAACAGCATCCTGTTCATCGACGAAGTCCACATGCTCGTCGGCGCAGGCGCGGCCGGGTCATCGGTCGATGCGGCCAACATCTTGAAGCCCGCCCTGGCGCGCGGCGAGATGCAGTGCATCGGCGCGACCACGATGAACGAGTATCGCAAGCACATCGAAAGCGATGCCGCATTGGAACGCCGTTTCCAGCCCATCCTGGTGGAAGAGCCGACCATCGAAGAGACGGTCAGCATTCTCAAGGGCGTGCGGCCGCGCTACGAAAGCCATCACAAGCTGCTCATTACGGACGAAGCGATTCAATCGGCGGCGCAGCTGGCCGAGCGGTACATCACCGATCGTTTCCTGCCCGACAAGGCCATTGACCTGATCGACGAGAGTTCGGCGCGCGTGCGCATGTACAAAGCGCCGCAGACCAAACGCCTGCAAGAGGCCAACAGCGCCATCAAATCCGTACAGAAAGAGCGTGAACTGGCGCTGGAAGAGCGCCGCTACGACGACGCCGAAGATCTGCGCGCGCGGGAAGAAGGTCTGCAAAGCGAGATCGATGTATTGCGCGCCCCGTGGAATCCCGATGCGCCGGACGCGCCCCGGCTGTTGCCGGAAGACATCGCCGAGATGGTGGCAATGTGGACGGGCATTCCCGTCACGCAGATTGCCGGCGAAGAGACCGCGCGCCTGATGCACATGGAAGAGGATTTACACAAGCGCATCATCGGGCAGGATGAAGCGATCGTGGCGATTTCCAAAGCAGTCCGCCGCGCGCGCACCGGCCTGAAAGATCCCAAACGCCCGATCGGTTCGTTCATCTTCCTCGGCCCGACTGGCGTGGGCAAGAGCGAGTTGACCAAGGCGCTGGCTTACTTCATGTTCGGCAGCGAAGAAGCGATGGTGCAGCTGGACATGAGTGAGTTCATGGAGCGCCATTCGGTCGCGCGGCTCGTCGGCTCGCCGCCGGGCTACGTGGGCTACGAAGACGCGGGCCAGCTCACCGAAGCCATCCGCCGTCGCCCGTACTCGATCGTGGTCTTTGACGAGATCGAGAAGGCGCATCCCGAAGCCTTTAACATGCTGCTGCAAATCATGGAAGAAGGCCACCTATCGGATGCACGCGGCCGCAAGGTCGATTTCCGCAATGCCATCATCGTCATGACCAGCAACATCGGCGCAGAGATGATCCGCCGCAACACGTCGCTGGGCTTTGCGGTGAAGAAGGAAGAAGTAAAGCAAGAGCAAGAGACCTACGACGAGATGCGCGAGAAGTTGATGGCGCAGCTCAAGAAAGCCTTCCGCCCCGAGTTCCTGAACCGCGTGGACGGCATCGTGGTCTTCCGCGCGCTGAGCCGCGCCGAGATTACGCAGATCGTCGATCTGGAACTGCAGAAGGTGCAGGCGCGCATCGCGCACCAGGCCATCAAATTGCAAGCCACCGAACCGGCCAAACAGTACCTGTCCGATCGCGGCTACAACTTTGAGTTTGGCGCGCGGCCTTTACGCCGCGTGATCCAGAACGAAGTGGAAGATGTGCTGTCAGACGGCTTCCTGTCCGGCAAGTTCGAGAAGGGCGACACCGTGGAGATCGATCTGGTGGAAGGCAACCTGACCTTCAACCCGGTTCGTGCCCCCAAGTTGGATGTCACGCCGCTGCGCGAACATCCCGAATCTCAGAGTGAACCGTTGTTGATGGCGTAGTTTGTGGATGCTGGAAGTTTGAAATTGGAGTGGGCCGCTGACGAATTCGTCAGCGGCCCACTCCAATTTCAAACTTCCAGCATCCACAAACTACGCCATCAACAA
>JAUQXD010000705.1 GCA_030834835.1 Thermoflexales bacterium
GATTCTGCGGTCGGCGTTGGTTCGATCGGGCCGTTGGGTTGCGACGGATCGATCGGCGGCATTTCCGGCAGCGCTTCAACTTCGATCATAAACGTTTGACTGATCACTTGCGGTCGATTGAAATCGTCCAGATAATGCAGCCGCGCCGTGAATTCCAGCGTGCCTGCTTCGTTCGGTGTGAGCTGCGCATCCAGCGGAAATTGCCCGCCCGCCTCTAACTGTCCGATGAAGGTGCTGCCGTTCTGCACGGTCACCCCGTCGGGCGGAACGATTTCCAACTTGCCCAATTGTGTCGTGTTGCGGCTCACGTTCACCACTTGCAGCGGCACGGCCCACGGCTGCCCCGCCGTGGCTGGCCCAGGTTCGCGCGAATAACTGATCTCGACGAGCGGCGGCACCAGCACCCTCAACGTGATCACCTGATCATCGGTGCGGCGCTGGCCTTTGGGATCATCATAGACCAACGAGACCTTCACCGTGTACGCGCCGGATTTCGCCGTGCTATTCACGATCAAGTCCTGCTCGATGCTAAGCGGCTCGGTGATGGTGACGCTGGGATAGAATTTGACGTTGCTCGATCCAATCGGGCCAAACACGGCGAAATCGCCGCCTGCGCCCGACACACCAGAGCCTGTGCCCGTGCCCGTACCGGTGCCATCGCCCGTCCCTGAGCCTGAGGTCGCTGCGCCGCCCAGTACCACTGACAGGCGCGTCGCATCGCCCGTGCCCACGTTCTGCACCTTCATAAACAACTTGAATTCAAGGCCTGGCGACAACTCTTGTGGATCAACCCGATAATCTGACACGATCAGCTGCGGCTGTCTGGGGATGGGTGTCGCGGTCGGTCTGGCCGCGCCGCCGCTGCCGCCCGCCACATTGATCGAGACGGTGGGCGTTTCGGAATAACTCGTGCCGTTGCGATCGTTGTAGGTGATCTTCAACTCGATCGGCTTGAGGCCGCCGCCGATGCCGCTCTTAGCCTGCATCTCCTGATTGAAGACGATCGATTCGCCGATGTGAATCTTTTGCACGGTCTGAGTGCCCGCGTTCCCGATCGGCACGAAGTCGCCCGACGGAATGGTGAGCACGGCATTGAAGGCCGTGTCATCGGCCACGTTCTTGATCGCTACCGACAATACGAACGTCTTGCCCTGCGCCACCGTGCCAGGATTCGTCGAGTAAGAAGCTACCGCCAGCAACGGACGCACAAACTGCACCGGGCCGGCCGGCGCCGGCGTTTCGGTGGGGCCGGGCGCCGCATTCACGCGCAGGGACGGCCCGCCAGACGAAGTCTGCCCATCGGGGTTGCGCACCTGCACTACGTATGATCCAGCCTTGATGCCAGCCGGCACTTGCGCCGTCAACGTCGTATCGTTGATGAATTCCGTCGGCAGCACACCCCAGCCGATCAACCGTACGGCCGCCCCATCGACAAAGTCGCCGCCCAGCACCGTCAGTGAACCGCCGATGTCGGATCGCATCGAACCGGGTTCAACGCTATCGACGTGTGGCGGCGGCGGCAGCGGCGATTGAAAGACGCCGGGAGACGCCGCGGCGCGATCGGGTTGCAAACCACTCAACAGCGCCGCGCCCAACAACAGGGTAATGGCCCATTTGTAAAAACGTGTCATCGTCATCAATCCATTGCCTCAAATTGTTCATCAGACGCCACGCGCCCGTCCAGAAAACGGATCGTGCGGGTAGCCCCGCGCGCGCCGCGTGGCTCGTGCGTCACCATCAGAATCGTGCGGCCCTGTTGATTGAGATCGGACAACAGGCCCATGATTTCTTTGCCGCTGGCGCGATCGAGGTTGCCCGTCGGTTCGTCGGCCAGCACGATTTGCGGATCGTTGACCAGCGCCCGCGCAATCGCCACGCGCTGCTGCTGCCCGCCCGATAGTTCCGTGGGCCGATGGTGTACGCGATTGCCCAACCCTACTTGCTCCAGTAGTTCACGCGCCCGCCGCGTGCGCTCGCGGCGCGAGACATTCGCGAAGCGCAAAGGATAAGCCACGTTTTGTTCCGCCGTCAATGACGGGATCAAGTTGAACGACTGGAAAATAAAGCCGATCGTCTTGCGGCGATAGTCGGCCAGTGCATTTTCATCGAGCTGTTCGATCTCGTGATCGGCTACGCGGATCGATCCGGAACTCGATCGATCGAGGCCGCCCAGCAGATACAGCAGCGTACTCTTGCCGGAACCCGATGGCCCCATCACTACTGCGAATTCGCCCGCCTCCACTTCCAGATCGACGCCGTTCAACGCCCACACGATCTGCCGCCCGATGGGATAGCCTTTTTTCAGGGCGGAGACGGAGATGAGAGGTGAATGCGAATTGCCGTTAGTGATTGACATGATGCGTGTTGCGTGGTGCGTGATTAACTCCACGCACCACGAACTACGTTTTAGAAGAACGGAAACGGCTGGCTGACCGTCAGGCCGCCCAACTGCGCGCCGACGACTTCCGGCAGGATGCGCACGGCCAGCACGATAATCAACGTGACCATCACCGCCGTGATGGCCTTGCGGGTCTTGATGTTGGTGAAGATCTTAACGCCCACCAGCAGCAGCGCGATGTGCCAGAGCAGATAGAGATCGATGCGGCCCAACAGCGCGTGCACCACCACCGATCCTTCCGGCGGCTGAACGGCGAAACCGGCCAGCCCCGGCTCGGCGATCAACTTGCTGGAAGCAGACACATAGAGGATTTGAACGAGCAGGTGAAGCATGGTGGGGATACTGGCCCACGCCACCAGATTCAGCGCGCGCGTCAACGTACCGCGTCCACCTTGCAAGGTGGAGAAGAGATGCAGCAAAGCCGCTGTCATACTCCACAATAGCAAACCGCTGACCAGTGCCCCGGCGATTGGAAAGACGTAGAGAAACACTGGCCCTTTGGTCGCTTCCAGCGCCTGCTGCATCTGCGCCTGCTGCTCCGGTGTCAAGAACTGCTGCGTCCTGGGATCGATCGCGGGCGCGCCCTGCTCCAGCAGCGCCAGCTTCAACGGCGCATTTACGATCACGCGCAGTGTCAGTAGCGCCAACACAATCAAGATCGGCATCAACCAGATTGAGCGATCGACGGCGCGGATCGCCGTCAGCGTCGCGCGCGGCTTGACGATCATGCCGCCCAGCCACTTGAACTGCCAGGGTTTGAGTGGTTGCTCGATCAATGCTTCCACGTTTGCAGTTGCTTCAGCCATATCTTCGCCTCAGAAAACACTGATTACGGAATGGACGGATAAACATGCTGGATACGGTGTACCGAACGACATCACGATCCAATTGCAGACGCTGCATCGACCGGAAAAGTTCCAGCCGGTTTTTCTCATTGCACATTGATCATTGCTAATTGATCATTGTACGCCCGTTGTCACAATTAGCGCCTGTCCCGTGATGTAGATCACCCATACCACATCATGCACCAGAAACCAGCCGTTGTCGCGCAGTTCACGATTGCCGAGGATGAGATCGGATACCAGGAACAACGCGCCGCCAATGGCCGTTGGTGTGAAATACGGGTCTTGAATCGCCAGGCCGCCCGCCGCGCCCGCCATCACGCTGATGAGCCACGCATAGATCAGCGAGCCGATATTCAGTGTGCGCGATTTAGCGGGATTGTTGATGAACACGACCCACAGGAACGATGAAGCCAGCACATACACGACCCAGAACAGCGATCCGGCGATTGGATTGCTTAGCCCTAAAATCGCGGCGACATTGATGAAGCCGATGATGTAACAGATATGTCCAAGGCCAAAAGCAATGATGCCACTGATCATGCGTTTGGGCAGCGGGATGACATCTGCCAGGATGAGATCGCCGAAGAAACCGAACAGCATCCCAGAGAAGAACCACGGGGCGGCGCCGGCCAATCGAGTGTTGGATGCCCACACTACTAACGCAATTAGCACTGCCACAAACGATGTTGACATCCGCAGCGGCTTCAGCGTGCGCCGCGTGCGCTCTGGATTGTACTGGCCGAAAATAAAGGCGATGATCAACAAGACGGGTATTGCAATCAGGCCGACAGTCACGATCGATGGCATCACACCCACCTTGCACCCCCGCGAAGTTCGGGCATTATACCAAAGCCAGACCCTCGA
>JAUQXD010000706.1 GCA_030834835.1 Thermoflexales bacterium
TTCTGCGCTTCCGCCATCCAGATAATGGTATCCAGCGTGTTGTACAAGAAGTGCGGATTGATCTGAGCCTGCAGCGCGCGCAGTTCGGCCCGCTTCAAATCCTCCTGCTCCTTGATCTTGGCGTCCAGCAGTTCGCGGATCTTGCCAATCATGATGTTGAAGCTCATGCCCAGCTCGGTGATTTCGTCCACGTTGTCACGGTTCACCAGGGCCTGCAAGTCGTTCTTCGTGATGGTGGTCGTGACATCATGCAGCCGCTTGATGGGCACATAGATGCTCCGCGAAATCGCCCAGGCCGAGATCACGGAGAAACCCACCGCGACGATCAGCAGCACCAGCGAAAACACTTCCCATTGCGTCAGGCCCTGGCTCATGACCCGATACTGTTCGTCGGCCTGATTGACCTCGAACAACACGTAATCCTGCACCACCTCTTCGACGACGGACGAGACGCCCCGGATGTTTTCGAGCACCGCCTCGTTTTGAGCGACGGTGCTGCCCTGTGCCATCTGCTCGCCCAGCACATCCACGTAATGTGTCAGCGTTTTCAGCGTGCGGCCGATGACCTCTAGCTTGATCCGGGACTCCGTCGACGCGGCATGATCGGCCATCCACTGTAGTTTGCTGTTGACCCCGCTGATAATCTGGTACTGGGCGCCTTCCGTGAAGTCGGTCTTGCCGGCCACGATATTCCACATTTCGGTGTCGATCGCCGGCTTGATGTAGCCGTTCATGCTGTTCGCCGTCGTGATATTGTTGATAATCGCGTCGTACTGGCGGCTGTAATTCAGCATTTGCAGCATGAGCACGGCATTCGTCGCGCCCAGCATCAAAATCACGATGCCCAGCGCCAGCAGAATCTTCGTGCGAATGGACAGGTTGAGCCGCGCAACCGCACCGCCCAGCCGCCGGACAGGCCTCAGCCACGGCGAGTTGGTCGAGCGTACCCGGACGGTAAGCCCGGCCAGCCACTGCCGGTAGTCAAAGGCAAATGCTTTTCGGATCATGCCGCTCCCTTGCCGCCCACCGTTTAACCCGGCTGCGCCTGCAGGCGAAATTCCTTTGGCGACAGGCCGGTGTGCTTGCGGAACACGTAACTGAAATAATGCGGGTCGCTGTAGCCGATCTGATCGGCGATCTCAAAGGACTTGAGCGTCGTGGTGCGCAGCAATTCCTTCGCGGTGCGGATTCTGATCTCGGTGAGATAGTCCTTGAAGGTCTGGCCGGTTTCCTGGCTGAACACCGTGCTGAAATGCGACGGGCTAAGATGCGCCTGCGCGGCCACTTCGGTCAGCGAGATATTCGAATCGGCATAGTGGCGGTCGATGTAGTCGCGCGCCTGCTGGATCATGCCCGCATATTGA
>JAUQXD010000707.1 GCA_030834835.1 Thermoflexales bacterium
CGTGCTGCGTGATGATGCTCACGAAACACGCATCACGCACCACGTCTGATTGAACTACTGAACGATCAGGTCTTTCGTATGCCCGTTGCGCTTGGGGCAGAAATGGCCGTCGGGATTGATGGGGCGGCCGCAGAGCGCGCAGGTCGGGCGGCCTTTCGAGACGATGTCCAGCGCATTATCGGCCATGGCTTTGGCCTGCCCGCGCGAGATCCAGAAGCGCGCCGTCACGCCCTCGTCCTCGGCTTGATCTTCGGCCTGCAACGCCTGCGCCACGATGACGACCAGGTCTTGATCGGAGTCGTAGCCCAGGCCCATCTGCCCCACTTTGAATTCCGGCTCGAACGGCGGCTGCAACACCAGGTCGCGTTGATCGACGTCGTCCAGGTCGGTGCGGTCGGGAAAGCGTTGGGTCAGTTCTTCCAAAAATTGATGGATGCCCAGGGCCAGCGCGCGCACCTGTTCCTTCTCGGTCTCGATGGTGATCGTCGTCGGGCCGCGCCGCGCCTGCAGATAAAACACGCGCTGACCGGGCTGCCCCACTGCGCCGGTGGTCACGGCCGAGACGGGATTCAAATCGATGTTGCGTGCCATGCGTTACGTCGCCTTCCTTTTGGCGGGTTGCTGATGGTCGGGCAATGGCTGAAACGGCCCGGTATCGTTCAGGCGGCCAATCCGCGCCCCGAACGGCCCGATGGCGATCACGCTGATCGAGGCCGGGCTGATGGCGATGCGCTGGAAGTTATCGAGTGCGATGCCGGAATAATACGCCACGATGACCTTGATGACATCGCCGTGCGAGAACAACACGACGGTGTCTTTCTCGTGCGCGGCGATGATCTTCTCGACGGCGGCCACGGCGCGGCTCTGCATCTCGCGGAACGATTCGCCGTTGGGGAAGGCAAAGGTGCTGGGCGTGGCCTGCACCGTCTTCCATTCCTTCTTCTGCGCCAGCACCTTCAGCGATTGACCCTGCCAGTCGCCATACCTCACTTCGCCCAGATTGGGCACTTTGTTGATCTTGAGGCCGCGCGCTCTGGCGACGGGCTGCGCCGTTTCGAGGGTGCGCTCGAGCGGGCTGGAGTAGATCGCCGCCAACTCGATCGGCTTGAGGCGCTCCACCAGGTCCTGCGCCTGCTTCTGGCCTAAATCGTTCAGATGAACATCCGGTAACCAACCTGCTAATTTCTTGTCGGCCCAATCCGTATGGCCGTGTCGAATGAGAATCAGAGTAGTCATGTAGTGAAATGGTCTTTAGTCGCGTAGTCTGATGATGCGGAGAAATTGTACCACATGGAAAGGGTGTGTTGCGGGGTGCGTGGTGCGTGAAATCGACGGCGCTATCGGGCCGTTAGGTTATTGGAAAGGGTCCAAGGGCAGGTAATGGTATCGTAACCTTCTTCGCTAGGGTGCTTGTTGAAATCATACCAGTAACGCCCCATCCAGACCAACTTATTGTTAGCATCATAACCCAACCACAACGACAAATCGTAGTTCACGTCGATGCGGCTATTATCCCAGTAGACCACATTATAGCGGGTCGCTTTCTCAGAGATCGACGGATAAGGTGTGTCCTCAAACCAGACTTGCCTGTGCGGTCCAAATTCATTCAAGGCGGTTTCCACTTCATCAAAGGTCATGTCCGACCGAAGTAATTCGCAGTAAACATGCTGCTGTACCTGGGCAATCCGCAGGTGGCCGAGAAACACCATGCTCAGGATGATGAAAGCCGAACTGACCGCTGCTACTCCAACAAGAGGGAGAAAGTTTCGCAATTCGACGCTGTCACTGGCCGCTTCGTACTGCCGCACATCACGTGCTGTGGCACGATAGAGATAGACGACGACCAGTACTCCGGCCAGGATGTTGAACACAACTGAGCCGATGCGGGGCACCCATTGATTTTGCAACTCGTCAACTACGGCACTGCCACCTGCCGATACGCCGGGGATCGCGGGCCACTCGACAGTGGTTGGCACCGATCGCACAAAGAGCAAGGCCAGACCGATCGCTATCAATACACTCACAATTGAAATGAAGATATAGACGCCAAAAGCCGCGACGAAGTAAGCCAGCGCCTTGCGCCGCCGACCCATGCGTAGCCAGTTCCACGCGGCCACACAGAACCCGGCAAAGCACCCAACCGCCGATGCGGTTTCAACTGAGAACTGGCTGATTAGAAAGACCACGCCCATAGTCATCAGCGTGGTCACGGCGATGTCGAGTGGCGGCCGGACTTTGCGGGGGAAAACGACGTTCACAGCAGCGGCGGTTTCTTCCATGGCACGTTTGGCTACACTATCTCGCAGTCAGGCTGTTGAAGATAGTCCATGGGCAGGTGATAACTTTGCTGAAACTCCAGGAAAAATCACTCAGACGGCGTTCTATGGAGGCTAACTTGCTTTCGGAGTTAAACCCCAACCTGAGCGACAAATCGTATCTTGTCTCGAAGTAGTCATCGAGCCAAAAGACTACTTGGTAGTATGAAACACCTTTAGTGTACGGTATAGTGCCTTTCCTGACATCCAATCGATCGTTCGTGCCGAGCTTGTTTAGGGCCTGACTGACCTCATACAGGCTTTGGCCTGGCTGCAAGACTTCGCAGTAAACATGATTCTGAAATTGCGCGACGGGTATTTGGTTGAGAAAGACTGTGCTGCCAAATATGAATACGGCACTGATCACTGCGACTCCAACGAACGGCAGGAGGTACTGGAACTCAACTTTATCACTGGCTGGCTGATAGTGGGACACATCGCGCGCGGTCGCCTTGTACAGATAGACCACGGCCAATGCTCCAGCGACGAGAACAAACAGCAGTCTGCCGGCAGCTGGCACCAGACCGTTCTGAACAACATCGGTGACGACGCTGCGCGCAGACATCACGCCGGGAATTTCAGGCCATTCGGTGGTGGTCGGCACCGACCGCACAAAGAGCCGAGTCAGACCGAACGCGATCAACACGCTGATGACTAGAATGAGAATATAGACGCCAAAACCAGCGGCGCAGTGAGCCAACGCCTTGCGCCGCCGACCCATCCGCAGCCAGTTCCAGGCTGCCATAGAAAAACCGGCGAAAGAGCCAACCGCCGATGCGGTCAGAAACGAGAATTCGCTGAGCAGAAAGACGATGATCATGGTGATCACCGTGAGTGCGGCGATGTCGATCGCGGGCCGAACTTTGCGGGGGAAAATGGCGTTCACGTCAGGCGCAGTCTCTTCCATGCCAACCTTCCCTACAGAAAACGAGGCATCAGGTCACCCCCCGATGCCTCGTTTCACGCATTTTGTTTCACTCGTCACTCATCAATCGTCACATATTGTGCCGGATGTGAACGATGTCGCCGTCCTTGACGATGTACTCTTTGCCTTCCAGCCGGAACTTGCCTTTGTGTTTGGCCTGCTCGAGGCCGCCCAGTTCGATGAGGTCGGGATAGGCCACCACTTCGGCGCGGATGAAGCCCTTGGCCAGGTCGGTGTGAATTTCACCGGCGGCCTCGACGGCGGTTGCGCCGCGCTTCACCGTCCACGCGCGCACTTCATCTTCGCCCACCGTGAAGAACGATTGCAGCCCCAGCAGATCGTACGACAGGCCGATGACGCGGCTGCGGCTCAGTTCTTTAATGCCGTACTCTTCCATAAACAAGGGCGCGTCTTCCGGCGACAACTCCGCGATCTCGCGCTCCAGCCGCCCGCGCAAAGCGACGAGGGCGCTTTTTTGATGCGGATACTCGAGCGTAGGCGGAGTGCCTTCATCGCCGATGTTGATGATGATGAGCACGGGCTTGATCGAGAGGAAGCCGTAGCCGCGCGTCATTTGAAACTCTTCCGGGGTCAATTCCATATCACGCAGCGGCTGCTCTTGATCGAGATGCGCCTTTAGCTTTTCAAACAGGCCCTTTTCCTTCAGCGCCAGATCGCGATCTTTGCCGCCCTTGCCGATGCTCTCCACGATCTTCTCATAGCGCCGTTCCACCGCGCCCATGTCGTTGAGCAGGAACTCGGTGTCGAGGGTCGCCAGGTCGGCCGCCGGATCGATCGGGCCGTCGTGGGGCACCGAGGGATCATCGAAAGCACGAATGACCAGCACGAAGGCATCCATCTGGCCCAATAGATTGACGAACGGGCCGGGCAGCCCTTTCTTGCTGATGCCTTTGTCCAGCCCCGCGATGTCGGCGTAAGTAACTTTAGCGTAGATGGTTTTGCGCGGCTTGAACATCTTGCTCAGAATGTCCACGCGCTCATCGGGCACGGACGTGATCGCCGTGTGGATGTCCAATCGGCCGGATGAGTATGCCGAGGTGGCTTTTTCGCCGCCGGCCAGCGCGTGAAAGATGGTCGTTTTGCCGCTCTGCGGAAGTCCGATGATGCCAATCTGCATGGTTCGCTCGCAATCAGGAAAGTTGCGGTCATTATGCCCGAATCGGCAGTGCTGGTCAAGTCACACGCGCTCACGCGCGCACGCCTGACTTTCCGCCCCTTGCCGCCGATACCAAGCTATCCTATAATGCGTGTACCTGGGCGGCCCGGCATGACCAACAGCCAGAAACCTTCGATTCTGATCGTCGACGATGATGAAGACACGCGCGCCATGCTGCAGGTGGTGCTCTCGCGGGACGAGTATGACGTGACGACGGCGGTCAGCGCCGAAGACGCCCTGCGCAAGTTGTCGGTGTTGTCGTATGAATCGGTGGTGATTGACCTGCTGCTGCCAAACATGAATGGCGTGCAGCTGCTGCGCGAGATTCAGCGCCGGTGGCCGGATACGGTCTCGATTGTGCTGACCGCCTATCCGACGCTGGACACGGCGGTAGCGGCCTTGCGCGCGGGCGCGCACGATTATCTGAGCAAACCCTGCCTGCCAGTCGAGATTCGCCGCTCCGTCGAGGATGGCCTGGCCAAGCGGCGCGGGCTGATTAAGCGGTACGAGTTGATGCGCGCCCTGGAACAGCAATTGATGGACGGCCTGGCCGCGTTGCGCGAAGAACAGGCCGGCCGCGCTAGCCGGTTGGTGCAAGAGGCCGATCCAGCCACGGACACCGCCAACATCGTGCGCGTCGGCCCGTTCCTGATCGACCGGGAGCGGCACGTGGCGCTGCTGGGTGACACGCAGCTCAACCTGACGCCGGTCGAGTTTGAAATTCTGGCGACCCTGGCCGAGCGCGCGCCAGCCGTGTTGAGTCCGCTGGAGTTGATGCGGCGGGCGCTGGAATACGAGGTCAGCGAGGCTGAAGCCGGTGACATGGCTCGCTGGCACATTCATCATCTGCGCCGCAAGTTGGAAGCCGACGGCGCGGGGTCCCGCCTCATCCAGACCGTGCGCGGTCTGGGCTACCGAATCGACATTTGACAGGCAAAACCTATGCGCCGATTACTGAATAGTTTACTGTTGCTCGTGATGTGTGCTCTGCTGGCTCTGCCCGCACAGGCCGCCCCGCTGTATGCCGGTCCGAATCTCCAGCTGACCATTACGGCTGCGCCGTTTCCGCTGGTGGTCAATCAACTGGCGCGGATTACCATTGTGGGGACGAACGCCGGTCCAACGGCATTCGATAACGTCACAATCA
>JAUQXD010000708.1 GCA_030834835.1 Thermoflexales bacterium
CTGGAAGCACCGCAAGGTCTCATTCCAATGGCAGTAGAGAACGATGTCGCCCGACAGAAGGCGAGGGATTGGCTGGGACGAGGTTTGCTAGCGCCCGGTGATCTAACCCGGTCCATTTTGCACAGTTTGCAGCCCGTCTATGCGCCACTCTGGTTGTTCAATGCAGCCGTCGCACTTCAGCCGGTCGGCCGGGAGAAACAAGTCTATCTATATGCCAGTTGGGTGGTGCCGGGCTTGCGTTGTTTATCAGCCAGGCTAGTCAAGAGCCTGGGACCATTTACCTGGGGAAAGATCATTGAGTTCAAGCCGGAATATTTGGCCGGCTGGCCCGCGTCCACCTATGACGTCTCTGCCGCCAGCGCAGCGCAACACGCCAAACATGAAATGCTGGCAAATGCGCGAAGTCGGGCGAGCCGTCTGCCGTTTGATACGGCCGATAGTTCGGCGGCGTTTTCGACTGAAAGCTACTGGCTGGTCCTATTTCCGATCTGGATCGCCAACTACACCTACCACCGAAAAATCTACCATGTACTGGTCAATGGGCAGACCGGCCAGGTGGCGGGCGTCAAACCCGTCAGCGAGATCAAAGTGCTGTCCGTGCTGGCGTGTGCTTCAGTCCTGATCGGTTCACTGGGCTTTGGGCTGCTGCACCTGTTGAATGCGCTCGCCCTCCCGCCGGAAGTGAACGCCATCATCCAGCCGGTGCTGACGACGCTCCAGCCAGTCAGCCCGTTGCTCCTGCCCATCATGGTGATGTTGGTGGTGATGGTCGTGATCGCCTTTCACGATTAGCCATTGGAAAAATCAAGACAAAAGAAAATCGATTCTCCAAGAGAAGAAAACATGACTACCCCTAAAAACACCGGATTTGAAGCGCAGCCCTATTACGGCATCTGCACCTTTGGCCGCCAGCCGCATACCCGCGATCTGACGGGCGTGGATGTCGCCGTCGTGGGCGTGCCCTATGACGGCTCAACCTCGTATCGCAGCGGGGCGCGCTTTGGCCCGCGCGCCATCCGCGAGCAAAGCCTGCTGTTGTGGGGCTATAACAACGCGCTCGACGTGGCCCCGTTCAAAGCGCAAAAGGTCATCGACTATGGCGATGTGGATGTGGTGCCGCCCGACATCGTGGCGACGCACACGGCCATCCACGATGAAGTGAGCAGCCTCGTTAAAGAGGGCGTCAAGGTGATTACGCTGGGCGGCGCTCACTCGATCGCGCTGCCGCTGCTGCGCGCGCACAGCCACAAGTATGGCCGACTGGCGGTGATCCACTTCGACGCGCACCCGGACACGTGGGACACCGAGTTTGGCGAGCAGAAATACAGCCACGGCACACCTTTCCGCCGCGCCATCGAAGAAAAGCTAATCGATACGAGCGCGTATATCCAGATCGGCATTCGCGGACCAACGTCGGGCAAGAAGGATTATGAAGATGCCATCGCGCTGGGCGCACGCATGATCACCATCGACGATGCGATGCGCATGGGGCTGGGCGGCATCCTGGGCGAGATTCGATCGCGCGTGCAAAACAAGCCGGTGTATCTGACCTTCGACATCGACTCGATCGATCCGGCGTTTGCGCCCGGCACCGGCACGCCGGAAGTGGGCGGCTTTAGCAGTTATCAAATTCTACAGTTGTTGCGCGGACTCAAGGGGTTGAATCTGGTGGGCTTTGATCTGGTGGAGGTCTCGCCGCCGTTCGATCACAGCAACATCACGTCGATTCTGGCGTCGAATATCGTGTTTGAATTTCTATCGCTGCTGGCGGTGAATAAGCAACCGGTATAAACAGATGAGATTGCTTCGCCGCGATGTTGCTGCGGCTCGCAATGACGACGGTAGACAAAAGACGGACTACGATAGCAGAACTATCGTAGTCCGTCTTTCGTCATTGTTCATTATTCATTGTTAATTGATCTGTAATCCCCGTTCCAGTACAACAGCGGCGTCGATGCGCCGTTCACCCCGGACGCTACCACCTCGCCGATGTAAATGGCATGATCGCCTGCCTGATACGTGGACACCACGCGGCAGTCCAGCCACGCCGCGCAATCATCCAGCACAGGCGCGCCCGTCGTTTCCGCATGCGACGTCACCCCGCTGAATCGATCGACATCGCCCCAGCGGCCGGCAAATTTGTCCGACAACGGCTGCTGATCGGCGCGCAGCAGGTTGACGGCAAACGCCTGGCTCTTGCCCAGTAAATCGTGGCTGTAGAGTTCCTGCCCGATCGAAATCAACACCAGTGGCGGCTCCAGCGACAGGCTGAGAAAGCCGCTGACCGTCAGGCCGTGCGCAAAACCATCGGCCTGCATCGTCACGATCGTTACGCCGCTGGCCCACTGGCGCATGGTCTGTTTGAATTCATCGATTGATATTGGCATGGCATCCTCAAATGACAGATTGGTCCGGTTGAATGTTGCGTGATGCGTGGTGCGTGAACAACAGACTACGCCTCACGCTTCCTAAAAGTATACCATGCGGATTTGCGACTATTTCGATCACCGCGATGAGAATCGCCGCCATGCCGCAGACCCTCCAACTTGTAATCGCGATCGAACAATTTCGCGATCTCGTCGAGTCCCACGCCGCGCTGATCGCCGCTCGGTTCAAAAGCGTACAACATGTAGATCGCGCCGGGCTTCAGCACCGCCGTCAACGCGGCCGCGTAACGCGCTCGCGCCTCGGGCTCGAGATTGTGGAAGCAGCCGATGTCGAAAGCAAAATCGATCGAGTGGCCGATAGCCCAACGCCGCATCAAAGTCACATCGCCGCGCTCCAACCGCACTCGATCGGCCAGCTGCGCCGATCGGGCTTTGCGTTTCGCCAGTGAAATCGCGCGACCTGAGATGTCGAGGCCTGTAACCTCAAAGCCTTTCTGCGCCAGATAGATCGCGTTCGTGCCGGTGCCGCAGCCCAGATCGAGGGCACGACCGACTGGCACCTTACCGCTGTCGATCATCGTCACGATCTCCGGCGGCGTGACGCCTGTATCCCACGGCGTTTTCTTCAACCAGTAAACGATGTCCCACCACAGTGACATACGCACCTCGCAAAAAGATCGAGGCCAGTATCAACTGACCTCGAGGTAAGTCTACTGCGGGTCGGATACCGCGTCAAGCACACGCCGGTCACCGATCGTGATCGGTCGGCATGTTGCGGCCCACCTCAGCGGTACTGGTTGACCACTTCCCGCGCCCATTCGATCACTTGTTGTTTCACTTCCTCTGGCTCCAGCACTTCCACCGCCGGGCCAAAGCTCAGCACGATCGAGGAGGCCCATAACACGTCGGGGTTCACCATCGTCACGAGGATCGATCCATCCGGCCGCTCTTCCAGCGTCTCCCACCACGATCGATTATCCTGCGCCAATCGCTTCAACTCCGGCTTGAACCGCAGCCGGACCGTGACCAACGGCTGTTCGGTCGGATTGCTTGCCAGGTACGCGTGGATGTCAAAATCGGCGGGAACCTCAAACGTTTCATCGAGCAAGGTGAGGTCGACAATACGATCGACCCGGAACGATCGATACGCCTCGCGCAAATGGCAATAACCGATGATATACCACCAGCCCCAGCCATGCACCAGCGCGTAAGGCTCGAATTTGCGGTCGGTGGTCTCCGGCCGGTTGTAGGCCCGATAGGTGAGCTGCACCCGGCGGCGTTCGCGCGTGGCGCGGCGCAGTTTCTCCAGAATCGGCGTCACCGCAGTCTGATCGCCGCGATGCAGGCCAGTAGCAATCAACGTGCGCCGCGCCCAGGCGATCTCGTGCCGCTGCTCGTTCGGCAGCACATTATCGAGTTTGGCGAGTGCCCCGTGCGCCGCATCGCGATACAGGCGCCCCCACACCTCATCGACCAGACTGGTGCCCAAATAAACGGCGACGGCTTCCTCAGGCGTGAAGACCAATGGCGGAATCTTGTAGCCGCGCACCAGCGAGAAGCCGCCATGCGGCCCGCGCTCTGAATAGACGGGAATGCCCAACTCATCCAACATCGTCATATAGCGATGCAGCGATCGCACCGAGATACCCAGTTCCCTGGCCAGATCACCGGCCTTTTGATTGGGCTGTCGCTGCAACAACATGATCAACGTGATGAGGCGGGTGGCAGTGTTGGACATGATAGCTGATCAGGTAAACGCGGTGGCGTGTAGTATCAGGGGAATTGGGCCGAATGTCAAGGCGCCGCACTTGCACATTGGCCACGCGCTCAATCACCGGGAAGTTGTCCGTGGCTATTGTGATAAACCTTGCCTGGCTTAGGGTGCGTAAACTTAAGACCAGACCACGTAGCATCCACGCTCAGGCAGATGCTTTCCACAAGTCCATGGCGATACGCGATGTTGATTACTCTGTCCAGGACGAGGTCGGTATTGAGCTGTCTGCCCTTTGGCCACGAAACCCAGAGCATGCCCTTTGGCTTAAGATGGCGCTTGAGTTTGGGAAATATCGCGTCCAGCTCGGCCTGAGTGGTCGTAAAGAAATGAAGGTAGTCGAACTCCCCCTGGAGGTCGGAACCCGTCTCAAGGCTCGGCAGGTTTATGGCCTCCAGCGCGGACTGCGGGGCATTCACAAAGAATGCTCGCATGCCCGCCTTGACACCCATCTTGTGCGATACATCTTTCATCACGAGTCCCCCTTGATATGATTGGCCACGATGTCCAGATGTTCCGCGGGCGTGTAGCCGCGCGAACCCTGCCTGTGACGCAATCTACCGCACCGCTGAAAGCGTTCACCCTCGGGATTAGGAATGCTACGCTGTGCCAATGTGGAAACCGGGCTTCTCCAGCGTGATTGAGGAGAAGCCCGGCTTCCTGGTCGATCAGTTCGCGTTCACGATTGGCACATAGAGGTACAACACGGCCGCCGGATCTTGTGGATTGAACTGCTCGTCGTATAATTCAAACTCCGGCCCTGCGGCGCGCTGGTAACCCGACTGCGGCAGCCACTGCTGATAGGCCGTCATCCATGTTTCGCCGACCTGTGGCAGGGTGCACGGGAAGACGGCGTAGGTCTGCGCCGGGATGTTCCAACTCACCATGCCGGTGGGCACGGCCGCAGCCGTTTTGGCTTCGCAAGCGGCCAGGTAGTCGAACTCACCCGTCGCCTCACTGTAGTTATCCATCGCGCCATAACACACCGCCGGGTTGGCGTCTTTCATCTCGGCCATACGCGGCCCAAAGCCGTTCCACAACGCCTTGATGTCCATCCCTTCCAGCTTGCCATGCAGTTTCGGCCCCACCAGCGTCATTGTCGGCTTCGATACGATTTGCGGTTCCATGATGTCATCTCCTGAGCAGTGTACTCTTTGCGAGTCTGACATCATTGTGCACCCGGTTCATGTCAGAACCTGGCATATTTGCCTGCCAAATGCAAAAGGTTTGGACTTACCTGGCCTACGCTCGCACAGCATTCAAATCCAGATCGTCTTTGGCGATGAACCCTTCCGCACCCACTTGCTGGGCCGCCGCCCGATAGGCTTCGGCATGATCGCGATAAGCACTGACCAGAATGACACGCAACCAGGGCGCTGTTGCCCTGAGGCGTTGCGAGCCCTGCAGGCCATTGCTGTCCGGCAGCATGAGATACACGATCGCAAGATCAGGGCGGAGGAACTCGTGCGGTTCCTCCGCCGTGGGAATATCACACGCCTCACCCGCCACCTCCAGCCCGGCATAGATCAACAGCTGCCGCAGTTGACGCTGAAACGAGGGTTTATCGTCTACGATGAGGACGCGCGTCATAGCCTGTCACTCAAACCCGATCGATCTCTCTAGATCGATCGGGTCGTCTCTCACTTCAGGATCAACGGCAAGTACAGCTTGTAAGTAACGGCCGCGCCGTACCAGTAACCCAGACCAACGCCGTAGTTCGTGCTGGCCGAGGCATTGTAAGCGGTCTGCCCGATGGTGAAGTTGACAGCGTAATGCGCCGAAGACGCAGCCCCGCCACCGCCGGTCGTCATAGGCGTAAACCAGTCCAATCGATAGTTGGGCGAGGACATCGCCGTGGCGATCTGAACCAGCAGCAGACCGCCCAACAGCACAGTGACCACGATGATAAACAGTCGTTTGGTCATGATGGCCCCCTACTGCAACGTCACGAGCACTTGAATAACGCCAGTGCCCGCATCGAGTTGGCCCATCGCCTTGCCCAGCACCGTGCCCTGTGGCGGATTCGCTCCAGCGCGCATGGCGTAACCGGGCCGGCCCGCCGTGACCAGCAGATCGCCACGCTTGATCGCGCCGTTCTCCGCCGACACTTTGCAGGGCACGATGCCCGTAATCGCGACGGGGATGCCCGCCAGCGGATCATCCTGATCCGGCGCACCGGCCAGCATGGCCGGTTGAGTGGAATAGACGCCAATCACCGTCGTGGCAAACGACTGCGTGGAGAGTTCCACGGCTCGATCGGCCTCGGCGCTGATCACGAGCACATCGCCCGGCTCATAGTCCGCTACCTTGCCCTGCACAGCAATCTGCTCGGCAAAGTCCGCGCCGCTGGCCTGTGTACCGCCATTGAAGAAGCCCTTGCCGGTGCGGTCCACCCGCCAGTACCGTGTGCCCAGATAGGAACCAGCCCCCACCACGAAGTCGCCATTCGCGTTGGCCTGCACCAGATAGGCGGTAGGAACGTCGTGATTGACGGTATCGGAGGAATTGTTATAAGCGGCCAACGCGATGCCATTGGCCGTATTCTGGGCATAGACGCCACGGTAAGTGGCATTGCTGCTAACACCCATCACACCATCGCCCAGCGAGCTGACGCCGCGCACGCCCGCCGGATTGGAACCGGCGTCACACCCGCCGCTGGCGGCGTTAACACAGCCGAACAGGGCTGGATGTTCCGGTCCGTCCGTATACCCCCACAGGCCTACGCCGCCGCCGCTATTGTAGAAATAGCCGCCATAGCCGGCCGGCGAACGTGACGCGCCGACAATGCCATAGTTTGTACTGGCCTCGTCCATGGCGTATGACCGCAAGCCGCGGCCGGCCCCGCCCCAGTTCTCGATGTGCAGGTTGGCGTCGCTACCCAGCGTAGCGCTGATGACGGCGCCTGGCCGCAGGGTAAACGCATAGGGCACCACGTAGATCGGCTGGCGCGGCGTCATTTCACTGTCGGCGCCCACTTTGATACTCAAATACAACTGCTGGCCGTTCACGACATCGTTCGTGCAGTTGCCCCAGATCTCGCTGCTAAACAGGCCGTTGTTGACAGCGACCGTATTGGCGTCGTGGCACAACTCTGTGCCGCCGCTGATGGCGGCGTACATGCTAAAGGTGATGACAAAGCTGCCGTTCAGCGGATTGCCGCCGGCATCGGTCAAGCGGCCTTGCACCGGGAAATAATTCCCCACGTTAGCGTCCGGCGCAGCGGGTTCTATACCGGGCTTCGTACCCTGCGCCGCGGTCAGCCCAAAAGTCAGCGCCAGCAGACAGATCGCAGACAACACCATTGCCGTAATCATCGCGCGTTTGTTCATGGCCGGTCTCCTTGTCGCATCATCCACATCGCGTCAGGTCAACGCACAGTGCCCGCAACACCTCGACGGCGTGCGGGCACTGACAGTAACGCGCAGATAAGCCGAGATGATCCCTCACCTCGGCCACGTGTGTTTAAGGGCTAAGTCTCCCCGTATTCAATTGTTCGTTTCCAGTATAGGGTTGATTCAAACACGGGTCAATCTGAGTTGCGTTTCAATTCTAACCAAAACCCGGCCTGGCGGCCGGGTTTTCTGTGCATCACAGTGGTTCAAAATCCGCCACAAACTGGCGCAGCAATTCGGGCGCGCGCACGATCTTCAAGCCGCGCAGCGAATCGCCCAGTGCCTTCACTTTGATGCACGTCTCCACCACGTAGTCCAGATGAGCCTGCGTATACACCCGGCGCGGGATCGCCAGCCGCACCAATTCAAGCGACGGATAGTGCATCTCGCCAGTGGCCGGATCGGGACACGCAAACATGACACTGCCAATCTCGACAGTGCGGACGCCGCCCTCCAGATACAAGGCCACCGACAACGCCTGCGCGGGAAATTCGATCTGGGGAATGTGCGGCAACATATTCAACGCATCAATGTAAATCGCATGACCGCCCGGCGGCTGCACGATGGGGATGCCGTTCTCCACCAACCGATCACCCAGATACTTCGTCTGCGCGATGCGATACGCCAGATAATCCTGCCGCATCCCCTCCCGCAACCCGATCGCGAGGGCTTCCAGATCGCGGCCCGCCAAACCGCCGTAGGTCGGAAAGCCTTCGCGCAAGATCAATTCATTCTTGGCTCGATCGAACAATTGCTCGTCGCGCATCGCCAGCAGGCCGCCAATGTTAACGATGGCGTCTTTCTTGGCGCTCATCAAGAAACCGTCGGCATACGAGAACTGCTCCAGCACGATCGATTCGATAGAGCGATCGGCATAGCCCGCCTCGCGCTGCTGGATGAAGTAGGCGTTCTCCGCATAGCGGGCGGCATCGATGAAGAACGGAATGCCGTGCCGATGATACACCTCCGCCGTGCCGCGAATGTTCGCCATCGATACCGGCTGCCCACCTGCCGAATTGTTCGTGATCGTCGTGAGACCGATCGGGATGTTGGCGACGCCCACCACTTGAATGAAACGCTCCAGCTTGTCCAGATCCATATTCCCTTTGAAGGGATGGATCATCTCTGGATCATTCGCCTCATCGATCACCAGATCGACCGGCTTGCCGCCGCGCGCGCGGATATTAGCGTGCGTGGTATCGAAGTGTTGATTGCTGGGTACTTCGTTGCCCGCTTTGACCGTGATGCTGAACAACACGTTTTCGGCGGCGCGGCCCTGATGCGTGGGCACGAAATACGGCATACCCGTCACATCTTCGACAGATTGTTTCAGCGCATAATAACTGCGCGCGCCCGCATACGATTCATCGCCGTGCTGCAGGCCCGCCCACTGTGTGTCGCTCATCGCGCCCGTGCCGGAATCGGTCAGCAGATCGATCAGCACGTCTTCGGCGCGAATCTTGAACAGGTTGTAACCGGCGGCTCGGATGATGCGCTCGCGTTCTTCACGCGTGGTCAGATGGATGGCTTCGACAGACTTGATGCGAAACGGTTCGAGGGGGTAGGTGGGCATGGACGCTCCGGGTCGGTAGATTGGTAAGTTGGTAAATTAGTAGATTGGTAAGTTGGTCAGTCAGTAACCGGTCGATTGGTCAATCGGTAATCGGCCAGTGAGTGATCGGTTGATCAGTGATCAATACCAACCTACCAGGTAATCGATCACCAATTTACCAGTTGACCAATCTACCAATTTACTAAGTGACCCTCACTCTTCAAAAATCTCTGCTTCAAACACATATAACTCCACATCCGGTTTGCGCCACGCATCGGCGGGCAGACCGGCCTTCATCCAGCACAGCGTCGAGAGGTACTCATCGTGATCCCAGCCCTGCTCTTGCGCTACCTGCGGCAAAAACAGGCCGCCGCGCCCGCCCTTGCGAATCATCACGCCGTGCCTGCCCGCGATCACTTCGTCCGGCGATTTGGCCAACCGCAGCGGCGTCAACACGCTGATCTCGATGTGCATGTCGGCGAGTTCGGCGGCCTTCATCGGCGGAAAGCGCGGGTCGTCGGTGGCGCTGAGGATGCTCACCTGTTGCACGCTCTCCCACAACGGCGAACGTGCAAATACCTCACCGCGGCAGCCGCGCAGATCGTGCGTGCGGGCATGGCGCAGCGTCACGAAGGTGGCGCGCGGCAGCTGCATGGCTGTGCTCGTCGGCTCGAACTTCGGCGTCACACGATTTGTCAAATATTCATTCAAGGTGTGA
>JAUQXD010000709.1 GCA_030834835.1 Thermoflexales bacterium
GCTGTGGCCGGTTTCCTGATGGAGCAAGAACTGGAATACCTGGGCCGCGCCACGTCGAATCCTGAGCATCCATACGTGGCGATCCTCGGCGGCGCGAAGATCAGCGACAAGATTATGGTCGTCGAGAACCTGCTGAAGCAATGCGATCAGCTGATCATCGGCGGTGGCATGGCGAATACGTTCCTCGCGGCCAAAGGCTATGAGATGGCCGACAGCCTGGTGGAAGCCGGCTCGATCGAAACCGCGAAAGGCATTCTGGCGCGATCGGGCGACAAGCTGCTCCTCCCGATCGATGCCGTGATCGCCGACAAGTTTGACGCCGAAGCGAATTCACAGGTCGTCGATGTGGACAAGGTTCCGGCCGGCTGGCGCATCATGGACATCGGTCCTAAGACGCTGGAGAAATTTGGCGAGGTCCTGAAAGCCGCGAAGTTGATCGTGTGGAATGGGCCGGTGGGCGTGTTTGAAATGCCCAAGTTTGCCGAAGGCACCTTCGCCATCGCCAAACTGCTGGCGACGTGCAACGCGACTACCGTCATCGGCGGCGGCGACAGCGCCAGCGCCGTGAAGAAGGCGGGCGTGGCGAAGCAGATGACGCATGTCTCCACTGGCGGCGGCGCAAGCCTGGAGTTTCTGGAAGGCAAAGAACTGCCCGGTGTAGCAGCGCTTAACAACAAGTAAGCGGCGCTTAACGATCGTGGTTTGATCGGTGCGATCAGTAGCCTCCGAGGTGTCAATCACTTCGGAGGCTTTCTTGTCAATCGCGCGCCACTGTGACCCAACGATCCTCGCGCGCGCTGCGCAGGATCGCGTCGCCCACACGCAGGGCGCGATGGCCGTCTTCAAACGTCGGGAAGTCGGGTGTGGCAGTGAAATCGCCCGCGTCGATGTAACGATAGATCGCGCTGTACAGTTGCTTGAACGTATCGGGGAAGCCTTCGTTATGGCCGCCTGGATACGAAGCATATTGCCGCGCGTCCGGTGCCAGCAGCGCAGGGTCTTTCAGCAGGTGCTCATTGGCGCAATCGCGATGACCGATCCACAATTCGTTGGGGCGCTCGCCATCCCACCCGATCGATGACCGGGCGCCGTTGATTTCGTAGTACAGCCGGTTCTTGCGGCCCGCACTCACTTGCGAAACCGTCATCACGCCGCGCGCGCCGCCGGCATAACGCAACAGCACGGTCGCATAGTCTTCCGTGTCGATCGCCTGCTCGACGTACTCCAGCGCCGTCTGCGATTTGCCCGTAAACGTTTCAACGGGCTGTGTTGGCTTCTGGCGCACCGGCAAAAACGTCTTGAAATCGGCCAGCACCGCTTCAACTTTCAGACCCGTGATGAACGTGGTCAGATCGAGCCAGTGCGAACCGATGTCGGCCACGGCGCGCATCTCGCCGCTGTACTGCGGTTCGAGCCGCCAGTTCCAATCGGTCGGATACAGCAGCCAGTCCTGCAGATACGAGCCTTGCACGATGTACACATCGCCGATGTCGCCGCTCTGTACAATGTGACATGCCTGATGCGACATCGGATAAAAGCGGATGTTGAAGTTGACGGCGTTGACGAGTCTTCTCTCGGCGGCCAGCTGCACCAACTCGATCGATTCCGCGGAATTCATCGCGAGCGGTTTCTCGCACACGACATGCTTGCCCGCCAGCAGCGCCGCCTTCGCCTGCGCATGATGTGCGTAATTGGGCGATGTGATGTGCACCACGTTCACATCGGGATCGGCGAGCAGCGCGTCAGCGGTGTCGTAATATCTACCCACTTGCATCACTCTGGCTTTCTCCGCCACACGATCGAGACGCGGCCCGGCCACCGCCGCCACCGCGATGCCCAGGCGTCTCAGCGCTTCAACGTGCGCCGGCCCAATAAAGCCCGTACCAATCACACCCACTTTTAAGTCCGACATCCTCAGCCTCCCCGTCGCTGTTTGAACTCATCAAGCATGATCTACGGATTCACCCGGGGTTGCGGTGTCATTCCGAGGAGCGTTTTGTGCGACGAGGAATCGCTCGCGCATCAGGGGTATGGCTGGCCAGGCCAGAGATTCCTCGCTCCGCTCGGAATGACGCTTCGCGCCAATTCGCGTTGATTCACGGATCGCTTTTAATGCCACAGCCTGCGCTGCCGATGCAGACGCAGCCGACGCCCGTGTTGCCCGCTTACAGCAGATTTATCTCTCGCGCGCGGGCCAGCGCCTGCGTGCGGCTATTGACGCCGAGTTTGCCGTAGACGTTGTTCAGGTGGCGCTTGACGGTGCCGACAGCGACCACCAGCCGCTCGGCGATCTGGCGATCGGAAAGTCCTTCGGCCACGAGGCGCAGCACTTCGCATTCGCGTTCGCTCAATGGATCGATCAGTGGACTCACGGTGGGTTTGGCAACCGGCGAAATGATGGTCGCCTCATCAAACGCCGCTAACATGCGTTCGACATACTGCCGCAACGTGGCATCCGTGATGCGCAGTAATGTTTCACGCAACAGGGAATACATCACCGGCCCGCGTTCTACCAGCAGACGCACACGACCGGCCGCTTCGGCGTGCGGTAACAGGCTCAATAGTTCAGTACGCGCTTCCGCCGCACGGCCCAACTGTTGTAACGCCGCGCAGCGCAAGACGCGCGCTTCCAACTCCGTGCCGTACCAACCGGCGGTTGCGGCCGCGGCCCGCAATCGCTCGATCAGCTGTAGAGCACGATCGGGTTGGCCGAGGGCCAGCAAGGCGCGCGCATAGGCGTAATGCTCCGGCTCTTGAACCGTGCTTAACGGATCATCGATCGACAGGCCGCAGTTCGCCAGCCACGTCATCAGCGCGGCGCGATTGTCTTGCGCCAGCCACACATCCACCTGCGCCGCAATCAGCTGCACACAACTCAACTTCGGCAAGTGATGCTCATCTGCCAGATGCTGTGCTTCGTCCAGCCAGCGTTGGGCACCAGCCGCGTCGCCCTGCATCTGGCGAGTGATGGCAAATTGGGCGCGCGCCAACATCCGATTGTACGGTTCCGATGCTTGATCATGCAGTTCAATCGACGTTCGAAAATGCGCAGCCGCCTCAGCCAGTTGATTCCAGTCGTGCAAGATCACGGCCAGCGTCGAATGCAGCCGCCCGACCGTTGGCAGATGTTCGACGCCCTGCTCTTGCGCAAACTTCAGGCCGCGCAACAGGGCCGCGTGCGCCGGTCGCCACTGGCCCTGCGCCGACAGCACGATGCCCAGATTGGCCGCGCCGTGAATGACGATGTTGACTTCGGCGGCTTCCTCGGCCGTGCGCACGGCCCGCTCAAAAAACTGAATCGCTTCGGCGACGTGTGCTTCATAACTCAACGATACGGCCAGCGCGTGCATGGCGCGTGCGCGGCGAACCCGATCATCGGCGGGCAGCCAGCGTAGCGCGTCGCGCGTCAGCGCGATCACGCGCGGAAAATCATTGCGCCGTTGCGCGATCGACGCCCGCAGCAACAGCGCATCGCCGATCAACTCCGGCGAGGGTGTATGCGTCTCAATCGCGTGCTCAACCCGATCGAGCCACGCCTCGGCCCCGGTCAGATCGTGCGCGGTGCTCAATTGCAGCGCCCGCGCCATGGCCAGCACGGGCCGCACGGCGATCGCCTCTTCGGGCAAACGATTCAGCCATTGATCGAGCGTGTGCAGTTCGCCGCGGGCGCGCAGCGTATCGACGATCTGAGCGAGATGATCGGCCGCCCGATCGATCTCGCCCGCCTTCAAGTCCAGTTCGATGGCTTCAGCCAGCCAGCCATGACTCGCCAGCCACTCGGCGGCGCGGCCATACAAGGCTGCGACCTCGCCGGGCAAACGCTGCTTCAAGACGCTACGCAACACATCCGCAAACAGTTGATGATAGCGGAACCACGTTCGCACCTCATCCAGCGGGATTAGAAACAGGTTGGCGCGCGCCAGTTGATCAAGCAGCCCGACTGAGCGGCCCGCCTCCGCCCCGAAGATGGCGTCGCACAACGGCGCAGTCAACCGATCGAGGATGGACGTGCGCAATAAAAAGTCTTGAATTTCAGGTGATTGCTGCGCCAGCACTTCTTCGATCAGGTAATCGGCGATGAAGTGATGACTGCCCGTAAACGCCTGCACGAATTGCCGTGCATCCGATCGGCCGCGCAGCGACAACGCCGCCAGTTGCAGCCCGGTGATCCAGCCTTCGGTACGCTGCTCCATCGCCGCCACGTCGGACGGCGGCAGTTCGATGGCCGCCGTCTGGCGCAAGAACGCGGCTGCTTCATCGACCTCGAACCGCAGATCGTGGACGCGCAGTTCCACCACTTGCCGGCGAGCGCGTAAGCGGGCCAGCGGCAGCGGCGGATCCGATCG
>JAUQXD010000710.1 GCA_030834835.1 Thermoflexales bacterium
GGCCGTGGCCGCGACCTGTTCGGCCTTGAAGAGGAAATTTAGCTAATTAAAACCACGCCGTCGGGCTATTCCCTGTCTGGCGGCGTGGCGATGTCTGGCTGATAATGGCTGGCAAGCACATTCCACAGCGCACGTGCATCAGTTGCAGGCAGGTGCAGGGCAAGCGCCAAATGGTGCGCGTGGTTCGAGCCGCGAACGGGCAAGTGTGTGTTGACCCGACCGGCAAACGACCCGGCCGCGGTGCGTATGTGCATGCCAGTTCGGAATGTTGGCAATTAGCCTTAGCCGGAGGGCGACTCGCTCACGCGCTGAAAGTGCCGCAGATCGGTGAGGCCGATCGGGCTGAGCTGCAGGCTTTCGCCGCAGCACTGCCAAACGACAATGAATCCGCTACCGGGCGCCGTGACTAATTACATCGAACCGCCTTAAACGCCTCGCTCGCTGCCCCTCTCTCCGGGTCGGTCGATCGAGTGCGAACGAATCGAGCGACCTGGCTTGCGCCGTCGGCCAGTCAGTTTCATCGGCTGAGTGCGATGTCCGGCGCCCACCTGGAGGTGAGGCATGTCCGCAAAAATCGTAGAAATCCCCAGTAATCTGTCGGTGCGCGATCTCGCAGCGCGCGTCAAAGTCAGCCCCATCAACATCATCCGCGAATTGATGAACAATGGCGTTATGGCCAACATCAATCAGCAGATCGATTACGACACGGCCGCCATTGTGCTGCAAGGGCTGGGCTTTGAACCGCACGAAGAAAAGAAGCAGGAAGAAGTCTCGTCGGAAGATTTGTCCGGCACATTGTGGAACCGGCTGTACGCCAAAGAAGACCCGGCCAAACTCAAGCCCCGACCGCCCGTCGTCACCGTCATGGGCCACGTCGATCACGGCAAGACCTCGTTGCTCGACGTGATACGGCACACCAATGTCGTCGCCGGTGAAGCCGGCGGTATCACACAGCACATCGGCGCGTATCAGGTCGATCACAACGGGCGCAAGATCACGTTTCTGGACACCCCCGGCCACGAGGCCTTTACTGCGATGCGGGCGCGTGGCGCGCAGGTTACCGACCTGGCCGTGCTGGTGGTGGCCGCCGACGACAGCGTGATGCCGCAGACCAAAGAGGCCATCGCGCACGCGCATGCCGCGCATGTGCCCATCATCGTCGCTCTCAACAAGATCGACAAACCCAACGCCAATCCTGATCGCGTGAAGAACGACTTGAACACAGCCGGCGTCGTCATTGACGAGTTCGGCGGCGATGTGTTGTGCGTGCCCGTCTCGGCCAAGAAGAAGCAGGGTATTGAGGATCTGCTCGAAGCGATTTTGCTGGTGGCCGACTCGCGCGAGATCAAAGCGAATCCCGATCGGCTGGCGGTAGGCGCGGTGGTTGAAGGCCGGCTCGACAAGGCGCTCGGTTCCGTCGCCACGATTCTGGTGCAGAACGGCACACTCAAGGTCGGCGATGGCATCATCGTGGGCAACATTTCGGGCCGCATCCGCACCATGCAAGACGATAAAGGCAAGCCCATTCAGAAGGCCCTGCCCTCGACACCTGTGCTGATTTCCGGCCTGGCGGGCGTGCCGGCCGCCGGCGATACCTTTGAAGCCGTTAAGGACGAGAAGACCGCCAAGGCCATGATCGCCAGCCGGCTGTCCGCCCTGGCCGAAGCCACGCCGACTGCGCACCGGGTTCTGTCACTCAACGATCTCTTCAGCCGCGTTCAGGCGGGCGAAGTGAAAGAACTGCCCCTCATCTTGAAAGCCGACGTTCAAGGCTCGATCGAACCGATCGTCAACCAACTCGATAAGCTCAGCAACGCCGAAGTGAAATTGAAGGTGCTGCACACCGGCACCGGCACGATTGGCGAGAACGACGTATCACTGGCGATTGCCTCCGGCGCGATCGTCATCGGCTTCAACGTCGAGGTGGACGAGCAGGGCCGCCGCCTGGCCGACTCGGAAGGCGTGGACATCCGCAAGTACAGCATCATCTACAAACTCACCGACGATATTGAAAAAGCCATCAAGGGCATGCTGGATCCGGTGTACAAGGAAGTGATGCTGGGCACGGCTGAAGTGCGCGCGACGTTCAAGATCAAGAACGCAGGCGTCATCGCCGGGTGCATGGTGCGCGACGGGCTTATTCAGCGCGGCGCCAGCGCCCGCCTGAAGCGCGGCAGCGAAGTCGTTCACGACAGCAGTATCTCATCCCTCAAACACCTGAAGGATGACGTGAAAGAGGCCAAGACCGGCTTTGAATGCGGCATCACCCTGGCCAACTTCCAGGACTACAAAAAGGGCGATTTAATCGAGTGCTACACGCAAGAGCGTGTGCAGTAGGTTTTCAGCATGAGTACCCGTCGTCAACAACGTGTCGCCGAACAAATCAAGATTGAACTGAGCCAACTCATCGAGCGTGAGATCGACGATCCGCGCCTGAACCTGATCAACATCACGGACTCCACCATCTCGTCCGACCTGCACGACGCGACAATTTACGTCAGCGCGCTGGCCGGCGAGTCAGTCAAGACCGAGGTGCTAGCCGGGCTGGAACATGCCCGCAATTTTCTGCGCCGCCGGCTGGGCCAGGAGATGAAACTGCGCATCGTGCCGGCGCTGCACTTTCGTTGGGATCGCTCGCTGGAAACCGGCGACCGTATCTCGCGGCTGATCGATCAGATTGAAGAGCAAGATCCACCATCCCACCCAGAGACGGGGATTGTTCCAGGCGCATGAACTTGCCACCCGCCGATAGCGCCGCGCTGCTCCAGCACATCGAACGTGCGGCCACCGTTCTCCTTATCACCCACGTCTCGCCCGACAGCGACGCGATTGGCAGTCTGCTGGGCGTGACTCATGCTCTGCGCAGCCTGGGCAAGACCGTCATACCCGCCTGTAGCGATGCCCTGCGCGCTCGATTTGATATTCTCCCCGGTAATACCGAAGTCGTAACACACGCTGACGGCCCCTTTGATCTGGTAATGGCACTCGATTGCGGTGATGAAGCCCGCATGGGCAGCGTGTGGAGAGAATTGCCCGCGCCCCGCCCGATCCTCCTGAATCTCGATCATCACGTGACCAATACGCGCTTCGGTGAAATCAACTGGGTCGATCCCTCGGCGACCTCGACCGCTGAAATCGTGCTGGAATTGATCGATCTGTTGAGCGTGCCGCTCACTAGCGACATTGCGCGCTGTCTGCTATACGGCCTCACCGGCGATACACTGGGCTTTCGCACACCCAACACCACCCCACATCAGCTGCACGTCGCGCAGCGCTTAATGGAAGCGGGCGCCCCGCTGACCGTGAGCATGGATCATCAATTTAACCGCCGCTCCCTGGCGCTGATTTGTTTGTGGGGCAAGGCCATCAACGCGCTGAAGGTCAAGGACCGTGTCATTTACACCGCGATCAGCAAGGCCATGCGCGACGCGTGCGGCATGTCGGGGTCGGGCGACATCAGCCTGGCGAGCTTTCTGATCAGCGCCAACGAAGCCGATCGATCCGCCGTGCTGATTGAGAAAGACGACGGCCAGGTGGAGATCAGCCTGCGCGCCAAACCGGGCTTCAACGTCTCGGATGCGGCCAAAACACTAGGCGGCGGCGGGCATCCGCTGGCGGCGGGCACGACGATCGACGGACCATTAGCCGATGCCACACAGCGCGTATTGGCCGCATTGAAACAACAGACGTAATCAGTCAACTGGTAATTGGTAAATCGGTTTCGGGCCGCCACCTGGCGACTGTACATTCTGAAAGCAAGAATCATATTGGCGAGTTGACAATGAGCGTTCAGCTTGAAGGTCTACAGGCCACACTTCTTGAGGGCTCATCGCGAATGCCGTTTCACACTGATCTTCGGGCGGTGTTCAAGGCCTTTGGAGGACGCCAAGTTGAATTCAATTGGCTACTAACAAATCTCGACTGCAATTTCTATCCACCTGAGTTTCAGTCAGACTTTCAACCAGTGCATCAAATTTGGTTATCCGGTGAAAAACTGACGAGGCTTGTCGAACAATACGCGATTCAATTTCACTGGGCGGTTTTGTCTGGTTTCGCTCCCCACGTAAACGTCGATCTCAATCATCTTGAAGTTGTGCCATATGCAGACGGCAATGAAACCTTGTGGGCAGCAGGCGCAAAAATCCAATATCCACTGGCTAAAGTTGAACTTGTGTGCTGGGATGGAAGCGCAACGCTTTTGCTAAGTTATGACGAAGACTTGACGGTACGCTTTCGGACATTTTTCCCAGAAGCAGTCGATCTTGATGTGTATAATCAGCAACATGCAATTCACTGAACGCGCAAGACAACATCAGCCCGAACGGGCGTGTAGCTTGCTGAGTCAGTTACCAATCGACCAGTTGACTAATTTACCAATCTACCGACCTACCAACACCTATGTCTCCCACTGGCCTGCTCGTCATCGATAAACCAAGTCGCATTACGTCGCACGATGTGGTGCAGCGTGTGCGACGGGCGCTGCACGTCAAACAGGTCGGGCACACGGGCACGCTCGATCCGATGGCGACCGGCGTGCTGGTGATCTGCGTGGGCGTGGCGACGCGCGTGAGCGAGTATTTGCTGGGCCACGATAAAGCCTATCGCGCGACGATTCGGCTGGGCGTGGAGACCGACACGTACGATGCCACCGGCGAAGTCGTGGCAACGCAGGTGGTGAATGTCGAGCGCGAAGCGTTAGAAGCGGCGCTGGCACAATTCGTCGGAGCGACGCAGCAGATGCCGCCGATGCACTCGGCCATCAAGCGCGACGGGCAGAAGCTATACGAGTTGGCGCGCGCCGGCATCGAGGTGGAACGCGAGTCGCGGCCGGTGATCATGCATACGATCGATCTGATCGATTATCAGTCGCCGGATGTCACCATCGACGTGCGCAGTTCGGCAGGCACGTACATCCGATCGCTGGCGCACGATCTGGGCGCGGTACTGGGCACGGGCGCGCATTTGATCGCTTTACGCCGCACGCTGGTCGGGCCGTTCGGGCTGGTTCAAGCGATCGGGTTGGCCGAGTTCGAAGCGGCAGCGCGTGATGGCAAAGGCAGTGACTATCTGCGATCGATCGACGAAGCGTTAAATGATTGGCCCAAAGTCATCGTCAGCGCCGCGCAGCGCCAGCGCGCCGTCACTGGCGGGCGCATCGAAGCGTTGGATTTGATCGGCACGCGCTGCCGCGCCTACGACGAGAGCGGCGAGTTGATCGCCCTGCTCACCTTCGATCAAAAGAAGCACTGGTGGCGCGCCGACAAAGTGCTAACAACAAACCTTGATCAATGATCCTTGTCTACTTGTTTCCTTATCTACTCCTTTGAACTATGCGACTGATTCACTCACTTGAAGATGCTCAACTGACTGAAGAATCGGTAGTGACCATTGGCTCGTTTGACGGTGTGCATCGCGGGCATCAGAGCCTCATCGCTGGAGTACGCGAGTCGGCGCTGAAGGCCAATCGGGCGGCAGTGGTGATGACGTTCTTTCCGCATCCCAGTGTCGTGCTGGGGCGTGCTCAGCCATTTTACCTGACCTCGCCGGAAGAGAAGCTGGTGCAGATCAACCAGACGGGCGTCGATCTGCTGATCGAGTGGCCGTTTACACCGGAGACGGCGCGCGTGCGCGCCGCCGAGTTTGTCGATCAACTGGTTGCGCGGCTGCACATGCGCGAGTTGTGGATCGGCCACGATTTTGCGCTGGGTTATCAGCGCGAAGGCAACGCCGAATTTCTGGCGAGGCTGGGTGAGACGCGCGGCTTCACGGTGAAGTCCGTCGAGCCGATCACCAACGACGGTGAAGTGATCAGCAGCAGCGGTATTCGTGCGGCGCTGAAGCAGGGCGATGTGGCGCACGCTGCACGTTTGCTGGGCCGCTGGTTCCGTCTGAGCGGGCGGGTGGTGGCCGGCGACGGCCGCGGGCGCACCATCGGCATTCCCACCGCGAATCTCGATGTATGGCCGGAACATGCCGTGCCCGCCAACGGCGTCTATGCCTGCCGCGCGTGGGTGGGCCACATTCCGCACGCCGCGGCGATCAACATCGGCACGCGTCCCACGGTAACCAATCAGACGCAGCGCACCATCGAGGCGCACCTGCTCGACTTCGACAAAGACCTGTACGGCATCAATGTCACGCTGGATTTTGTAGCCTTTTTGCGCGGCGAGCAGAAATTCAACGGGATAGCCGAACTGGTGGCGCAGATCAATCGGGACGTGGCGCGCACCCGCGAAATGAGTCGTGAATTCCGTAGTGCATAATTCATAGTTCATAATTCACCACCGTCCGTCCAACGCACATTATGCATTATGAATTAAGCATTATGCATTCTCTGTGAGGGGCCATGAAAGAACGCGACATCTATCTGCTCAATCCCAAAGAACTTAGCCCGGAAGTCATCGCCGTCGCTTTTGCCAAAACCAGCCGCTCGCCGGAGTCGTTCCGCGACATTGCGGCCGAACTCAGCGATGAGAAATCGGCCGAGTTTCACGAGAAATGGGTCGTTGGTTATGGCCACGCCAGCGTAGCCGAGCACGCGGTGCTGCATCTGGCGTTTGAGAACGTCTCCCGATTGGCGATCGAAGCGATCGAGAGCAACCGGCTCGCCTCGTACACGGAGAAGTCCACGCGGTATCAGATCTTCGATCGGGACGCCTTCTACACGCCG
>JAUQXD010000711.1 GCA_030834835.1 Thermoflexales bacterium
GGGCAGACGCCGTTCTTCGAGAAAGAGATTCGCGTCCGGCACAAGGACGGCTCGTATCGCTGGATTCTGACACGCGGCGCAACGGTGCGCGATACCGAAGGGCGACCGGTGCGGATGGCCGGTTCGCACACCGACATCACCGAGCGCAAGCGCGTCAACGAAGAATTGATCGAGCGCGAGGCGCAGTATCGCAGCATCTACGAAGCGACGACCGACGGCCTGATCATCACGCAGCTGGACGGCACGATCGTGGAGGCGAACCCCGCGGCCTGCGCGATGTTCGGTTACGAGTACGATGAATTTGTGCGACTTGATCCGCGGCGGGTGATTCATCCCGATTATCACACGCCCTTTCGCGACTACCTGACGGCGGTGGCCGGCGGCGAGCCGGTTCAAACCCGATCGATCAACGCGCGCAAAGACGGCTCGCTGCTGGATGTGGAAGTACGCGGTACGCTGATCGCTTATCGCGGTGAGCCGCACATCTTGAGCGTGGTGCACGATGTCACCGAACGCGAGCGGGCTTTTCAGCTGCTGGAGCAGCGGGTCGAAGAGCGCACGCGCGAGTTGTCCACGCTGCTGGATATTTCCCACAGCATGACGTCCACGTTTGAACTGAAGCCGCTGTTGCGCGTCATCCTTAACCAGCTGCGGAAAGTGGTTGACTACACGGGGGCTACAATTTTTACGCTGCACGAAAACGAGTTGACCATCCTGGATTATCAAGGCCCGATCCCGCCGGATGAAGTTCTTCAACTACGTTTCCCGTTGATGCGGGCCAGCGTCAACTATCGTGTCATCCAGCAGGCTGTGCCCGTCATCATTCCCGACGTGCGCGGCAGCACGCCGGAGGCTGTCGCGTTTCAGCACACTGCGGGCGAGGCATTGCTGACGACTTACGGCTACATCCGATCATGGCTGGGTGTGCCGTTGATGGCTCAAGAGCGCGTCGTGGGCATGTTAAGCCTCGATCACGACGAACCCGATCACTACACGGGGCGCGATGCGCAGCTGGTGTTGGCCATCGCCAATCAGGCTGCTATCGCCATCGAGAACTCGCGGCTGTACTGGCAGGCTAAGGAACTGGCGGCGCTGGAAGAGCGCAATCGATTGGCGCGCGAACTGCACGATTCGGTCTCGCAGGCGTTGTATGGCATCGCGCTGGGCGCGCGCACGGCGCGCACGCAACTTGAGCGCGATCCGGCCAAAGCCAGAGAACCGATCGAGTATACGCTGCAACTGGCCGAAGCGGGTCTGGCCGAAATGCGCGCGTTGATCTTTGAACTGCGGCCGGAATCCCTCAAGACCGATGGGCTGGTGGCGGCCCTGACGAAACAGGCGGCTGCGGTGCGCGCGCGCCATCACCTGGATGTGCAGACCGAGTTCTGTGAAGAGATGGAGCACATGCCGTTCGAGGCCAAAGAAGCGTTGTACCGCATCACGCAGGAAGCGCTGCACAACATCGTCAAGCACGCCAAAGCCACGCACGTCGACTTGAAGTTGATCTGCGAAGGCGGCAGTGTGGCGCTGTTGGAAATCCACGATAACGGCGTGGGCTTCGATTCGCAGGGCACGTTCCCCGGTCATCTGGGGTTGAAGTCCATGCGCGAGCGCGCCATGCGCGTGGGCGGCGGCTTTAGCGTGAAGAGTGAGCCGGGCGAGGGCACGCGCATCCGGGCGCGGATTCCGTTTAAGGTGTAGCTGGGCGGCACCCATACTATCGGCAAGCGAAAGTCGGACACCATACACAATCATGTTTGTTATTGCTAGACTGGGCACAACGAATAGCCGGGAGGTCATAATAGAAATCGCCACGATTATTCTTGTGGTCATGCTATTCTCGACTTCGTGTGTTCAAACAGCTGTACCGTCGCCCACCTTACTCACACGAACGCCCACGAACATAGCATCTTCGACAACCATCGCTACGTCTCCGACTGGCCGATATTCAGCAGTCCAAGAAGCCGGAGACTCCAAGTCCTGTAATGCGACTGGGCGTGCTGTTCACATCGTTGATACGCACACGATGAACACCGTGCAAGACTTTCCCGGTGCTACATTTGCTCAATGGCTTTCCGATAACACAGCCGAGATTCGAACCGTGGGGTGTGAACAAGGACAATCCTACAGCGTCAATGTTGAAACTGGCGCGCGCCATGAGTTGGGCGCACTCGGCAACAGGTATTTGTCACCTGATGGTCTAGCCTTTGCCGAGTATAGTCGCTCATACGTGGGGTTGGGCGGCGAGTTTTGGCTCTATGATGTCGCACGCCAGATCGTAATTCGCCCGCGAGGAACACAAAGGCGCTATGACACATTGTGCTGGACCCCCACAAGTTCACACTTGATATATACCTTGCAAGTAATGTCGGACACGACCTCTTCTAACGTGATTATTGGTCCGCGTCAAATCTGGATCGTAGATAAACAGGGCGGAGAAGAAAGGTTGTTGCTTGGCGATAGCGGGCGTAACTACTTCATCACTTCAGGAAGTCCAGAGCAGTGGAGATGCGTCTGGGAAAATGACTGGATTCAGGTACAAGAAACACCTTACATTGTTGTCGTTGCTCCCATGGAACCTCTTGAGAAAGATTGGGACGCGTTAGCCTGTCCGATATATGGCCGTAACTGCGAGGCTTCACAGCCACTTGGCCTGAATTGGCGCACAGGCGAACTGGCGCGGTGGGAAGGGGTTCCTTCGAAGTAGCAACGAAAAGGAAGCGGCGATGATGCGGATTGCCAAATCCAGCGCCTGGGCGACGGATTGCCAAATCCGTCGAGAGCATCTTCGTTCCACTCGCAATGGTATAATCGCTGTGCCATCACATTGACTATCTTCAGGAGCATAATGGATTATCGTTATCTGGGACGATCGGGTCTTCAAGTTTCGGCGTTGTCGTTGGGCGGTTGGGTGACGTGGGGAAATCAGATCGGCGAAGACATTACCTATGATTGTATGACGGCCGCATATGAAGCGGGCGTCAATTTCTTCGATACGGCGGAAGTGTACGCCGAAGGCAAAAGCGAAATCGCGATGGGGGCGGCGATTAAGCGGGCCGGGTGGAAACGATCGGATCTGGTGCTGTCCACCAAGATTTTCTGGGGCGGCGAAGGCGTCAACGATCAGGGCTTGTCGCGCAAGCACATCATCGAAGGCTTGAATGCTTCGTTGGCGCGACTGCAACTGGACTACGTCGATCTGGTCTTCTGCCACCGGCCAGACCTCCACACCCCGATCGAAGAAACCGTCCGCGCCATGACGCACGTCATCAATCAGGGCAAGGCCTTTTACTGGGGCACCAGCGAATGGAGTGCGCAGGAATTGATGGAAGCGTACACCATCGCGCGGCAGGAACATTTGATTCCGCCGTTGATGGAGCAGCCCGAATACAATATGTTCGCGCGTGAGCGTTTTGAGAAAGAATACGCACGCCTCTATACTACGATCGGCCTGGGCACGACGATCTTCAGCCCATTGGCGAGCGGTCTGTTGACGGGCAAATATAACGCCGGCCTGCCGGAAGGCACTCGCGCCACCTTGCCCGGCTACGAATGGCTGCGCGAGCGCTTCGAGAAAGATGAGACTAAGCGCAACATCGAGAAGGTCAAGCAATTGATGCCGATCGCGGCTGAACTGGACTGCTCGCTGGCTCAAATGGCGCTGGCCTGGTGCCTCAAGAATCCCAACGTCAGCACCGTCATCACCGGCGCGTCGCGCGCCTCGCAAGTGACGGAGAACATGAAGGCGCTGGATGTGCTGCCCAAACTCACCGACGAGGTGATGGCGCGCATCGAGGCCGTGCTGCAGAACAAGCCGGAACCCGCCGGAGACTATCGATAAATACTTGAACCACTAAGGACACTAAGGACACTAAGGATTTGTCACGAAATAACCTGGTCGATTCTTGCGTCATGCCTGAGTGCGCGCTTCGCGTCGGGCATCCAGAGTCACGACTGGTAAGAGTGTTGACTGGCTGCTGGATTCCCGCCGAAAGCATGCGGGAACGACATTGACCAACATCTGTTGCGACAACCTGAGAATAACTTCGTGATCTTCGTGTCCTTCGTGGTTCAAATCTGGAGGCTGTGAATGGCACTGTTTGAGTTCCACGTTTCACGCCGCGCCCGTGATTTCTACGGATTCGATGAAGCCCTGTTTGCCTTCAACGGCAACGTCATCTTTGCCAACTTCTACGCCGCGCGCGTCTTCGCGCAGAAGATCAACGAGAAACGGCCGCCTGAACAATCGGTGCGTGCGGGCCAGCTCAACGCGCTGGGGTTGGTGGATGAACTTCAGCACTACGTCGTGCGCGCCTACCGCGAGCAGAAGAATCCGCGCGTGCTGCACGAAGCGCTGGACTGGCTGACGACGCAAATCGGCACGGCTGAAGTGGAGCAGACGCTGCTGCGCTTCGTCGATGAATTTCCGCCGGTCGCAGTCTACAAGGGCCAACTCACCGTCGATGAATATCTGGCGGGCGAAACGGGCGGCCTCACACATCGGCAGATGGCGCTGGAAGAAATGCTGATGCTGTGGCTGGCGAATCTCAATCCGGCCTTTGAGCCATTCAAAGAATTGTTCGACGACGAGCCGCTGGAAAAAGAGACGGCTTATCCGAAGATGATGACGGGCATGCGCGAGTTCTTTGCGGCGCAGCCAACCTTTGGCGCGGACAACGTCAACCTGATCGATCTGCTGCTGGCGCCCGCGCAAGTCGCGCCGGATTCGCTCAGTGCGCAGTTGGACTACATGCGCGGCCGCTGGGGTGTGGTGTTGGGCCAGCTGATCTATCGGGTGTTGGGCGGCCTGGATTTCATCAAAGAAGAAGAGAAGGCCGTCTTCACCGGCCCCGGCCCGGTGCACGTGCCCACCTTTGGACCGGGTGCACAAGACGAGTCGATGGCGCTGTTTGGCGCGGGGCTGTCGCTTGTGCCGGGCGGCGCGCAGCGCGAGCCGGAACCCGAGCCGGAGAACTTCAGCGCTGATCTGGACTGGATGCCCGACCTCGTGTTGATTGCCAAGAACTCCTACGTGTGGCTCGATCAACTCTCGAAGAAATATCAGCGGCCCATCACGCGGCTCGATCAAATTCCCGACGCCGAATTGGATACACTGCGTCAATCGGGCATCACGGGCTTGTGGCTCATCGGCCTGTGGGAGCGCAGTCAGGCGTCGCAGCGCATCAAGCAGATGATGGGCAATCCTGAAGCGGTGGCCTCGGCTTATTCGCTGTTCGATTATTCCATCGCGCAAGACCTGGGCGGCGATGCGGCCTTGCAGGATTTGAAAGTGCGCGCGCGCCAACGCGGCATTCGATTGGCCAGCGACATGGTGCCCAATCACATGGGCATCGATTCACGCTGGGTGGTGGAACATCCCGATTGGTTCATCGCGCTCGATCAGCCGCCGTTCCCGTCGTACTCGTTTAACGGCGCCGATCTATCGTGGG
>JAUQXD010000064.1 GCA_030834835.1 Thermoflexales bacterium
CCGATCACGCTGGCCCGCTCGATCGAACTTGGTTTGCTCGACGCGCCACAACTGCGCAATAATCGTTTTGCGCGCGGGCAGGCACTGACCCGGATTGTCAATGGCGCGTGTGTGGCCGTGGATGCACAGGGACGAATTTTGGCCGAGCGTGATCGCCTGGCACATCTTTTATAGGAGATTTTGATATGGCAACGGAGACACGTTATACGGTAATTGGCGCCGGCAACGGCGGCCGGGCGATGGCCGCCCATCTGGCCTTGATGGGCTTTCCCGTGGTGCTCTACAATCGCACGCCCGAACACATCGCCGCGTTGAAAGCGCGCGGCGGCATCGATCTGGAAAGCTATGACGGCGGGCCGCGTGGTTTTGGCAAATTGGTCGCAGCCACCTCAGATATGAAAGTCGCGGTGGATCACGCTGACGTGTTGATGGTCGTCGTGCCGTCTTCCGCACATGCCGATGTTGCCAGAGCGGCTGCGCCATATTTGCGTAACGGCCAGATTATGATCTTGCACCCAGGACGAACCTGCGGCGCGATTGAAGTGGTGAAGACGCTGTGCGATAACGGCTGTACAGCGGATGTGACAGTGGCCGAAGCCGGGACGTTCATCTACGCCAGCCGATCGGATGGCCCGGCTCAGACGCGCATCTTTCGCATCAAAGAGGCGCTGCCGTTGGCGGCGCTGCCCGCCACCCGCACCGCACAAGTGCTGGAGGTCATTCATCCGGCCTATCCCCAGTTCATCGACGGGATCAACGTGCTGCACACCGGCCTGGATAACATGGGTGCGGTCTTTCATCCGGCGTTGACGTTGTTGAATGCGGGGCGCATCGAATCGACGCGCGGTGATTTTGAGTTTTATATCGAAGGCGTCACCCCGTCGGTGGCGCGGGTGCTGGAAGTGGTCGATCGCGAACGGGTAACGGTGGCCTCGTCGCTGGGCATCCGCGCGCAAACGGCGATGGAGTGGTTGAAGATGGCGTACGATGCTACCGGCAGCGATTTGAACGAGACCATTCATAATCAGCCCGGCTACTACGGCATCAAAGCACCCGGCACGCTGAATCATCGCTATCTGTTTGAAGACATCCCGATGAGCCTGGTGCCGATCGCGGCCCTGGGCCAGCGGTACGGCGTATCGACCGGCGGCATCGACGCGATTATCAAACTGGCCTGCATCATTCATCGCACCGATTACTGGCGGCGCGGGCGCACGCTGGAGAAACTGGGCATCGCCCAGCTCAGCGTCAGCGAACTGACGCGCTACGTCAACGATGGCGTGCGGGATTAAGGATAAGTCATGTGTGGCATAGCGGGATCACTTAAAGCAACCGCAACCGACGACGTGCAGCGCATGCTGACGCGGCTACGACATCGCGGGCCGGATGGATCGGGCCTGGATGACACGCCGCTGGGCAGCCTGGGTCATACGCGCCTGGCGATTCTGGATGTGGCGGGCGGCCGCCAACCGATCCATTTTCAAGCATACTCGATCAGTTTCAACGGCGAGATTTACAACCATCAGACCTTGCGCCAGCGGTATCTGATTGATTTGTCCGCGCAGACGCGCACGGATACGGAAGTGATTGTGCAGTTGTACGCGCGGTTGGGGCCGCGCTGCGTGGAACAGCTAGACGGCATGTTCGCGCTGGCGATCGTCGGCCCGGATGAATTCTTTCTGGCGCGTGATCCGATCGGTATTAAGCCGTTGTACACGGCGCATCGCGGCGACACCCTGTTCTTCGCGTCGGAGATCAAGGCGTTGACGGACGTGGCCGATGACATCCGCGAGTTTCCGCCCGGTCACTGGTATCATTCGCAACTGGGGCTGCGCCAGTATTACACGGTGGGGCAAGACCTGGCGCGGTTGGACGACAATGTGCTCAACGAACTGCGCGCCCTCACCAACGACGATCAGGTGCTGCCCGTCATTCGTCACACGCTGCACGCCGCCGTGCAGAAGCGCCTGATGTCGGACGTGCCGCTGGGCGTGAGCTTAAGCGGCGGGCTGGACAGCAGTCTGGTGGCGTTGCTGGCGCGGCGCGATCACGAACAGATCAACACGTTCGCGGTCGGCGTCGAAGGCAGTTCGGATCTGGCGGCGGCGCGCGAGGTGGCGCAGTTCCTGGGCACGCGCCATCACGAGCGGGTGTACACGGAAGCCGATATGGTTGCGGCGCTGCCTCAAGTGCTGTATTACCTGGAATCGTTTGATCCGGCGCTGGTGCGCAGCGCCATGCCCAACTACTTTCTGGCGCAGTTGTGCGCCGAACACGTCAAGGTCTTTTTGACCGGCGAAGGCGCCGACGAACTGTACGCGGGTTACGATTACCTGGCGCAGTTCGATCAACCCGACGCGCTGCACGCGGAGTTAGTCCACATCATCGGCGCGCTGCACAACACCAATCTGCAACGCGCCGATCGGATGTCGATGGCCCACGGGCTGGAGGCGCGCGTGCCGTTTCTGGATGTGCGCTCGATTGCGCTGGCGCTAGGCCTGCCGGCGGTGTGGAAGATGCGGGGCGAGGGGCGGCCCGCCAAAGCCTTGCTACGCCGCGCCTTTGCCGATCAATTGCCAGCGGTGATCATCAATCGACCGAAAGAAAAATTCTCCAAGGGCGCGGGGTCATCTCAGATCATCGCGCAGCGCGCGGAGGCCGCGATCACCGATCGGGAGTTGGCGGATGAACGCCGGCGTTTCGCGCAAGCGTGGAATTATCATCTGCCGAATAAAGAGGCGTTGTATTACTATCGGGTGCTGCGCGACTCGTATCAAGACGATTGGATTCTGCCCAACATGGGGCACAGCCGGAGCCTATGAACCCACTCTTCAATATCGAGCCTGAGGTGTACGCGGGTGTGGTCCTGCCCATCATCATCTTTTTCGCCCGCATTGTCGATGTGTCGCTGGGTACGCTACGCATTGCTTTCATCGCGCGCGGCCATCGCTACCTTGCGCCGCTGGTCGGCTTCTTTGAGGTGTTCATCTGGATCGTCGTCATCGGCCAGATCGTGCAGAACTTGCACAGCCTCATCTCGTATCTGGCGTATGCGGCGGGCTTTGCGATGGGCAGTTACGTGGGGCTGCTGTTGGAGGCAAGGCTGGCAATCGGCACGTTGATCGTGCGCGTCATTACGCCGAGCGAGGCCGACGCGCTGATTGCGCGGCTGCACACGGCCGGTTATGGCGTGACCAGCCTGGACGCGCATGGCTCGACGGGCGACATGACGTTGATCTTTACGGTGGTTAAACGGCGGGCTTTGCCGGAAGTGATGCACCTGATCAACGAGGTGACGCCCAAAGCGTTTGTGACCGTGGAAGAAGTCCGCTCGTCCCAGGAGGGGATTTTTCCGGCCCGCGCGCACTCGTTTCCCGGCCCGCTGGCGCGGCGCAAAGCGAAGTAAGGGGCACCGCCTGAATGGCCGTGTCAACGTCACGTAACCAGGCAGGGGACATCCTGGGTCCGCGCGGCATGTCGCCGACGACGCGCATTGTGTTGTTTAATTTCTGGGAGTATCTGGCCTTTGTCGCCAACTCGCTGGTGTTTTTGCTGATCGGCCTGCAGGTCAATATTCCACAGATTGTGACGCACATCGGGCCGATCGTGGTAGCGGTTCTGGCTGTCGTGGTGAGTCGCACGGTGGTCGTGTACGGGTTGACGTGGCTGATCAATCGGCGCACGCGCAGCGTCTCGACCGTCTATCAGCACGTGCAGTTCTGGGGCGGACTGCGCGGCGCGATCAGCCTGGCGTTGGCGCTGAGCCTGTCCGCGTCGCGGGTCGATCGTGAATTGCTTAAAATCATGACGTTTGGCGTAGTGCTGTTTACGCTGGTAGGACAGGGCACGACCATGCAATTTTTGCTGAAGAAACCGGGCATGGCGCAGCACACCACTGAAACGCTGGAGTTTGATCGACGGCATAGGCGCTTGATGGTGGCGCGGGCCGCGCGGCAGCGCCTGGAGCAGCTGCATCGCGACGGTTCTATTTCCGATCCGACCTGGGAACAGCTGGTGCGTGAAATGGACGATCAGGTGCAGGCGCATCTCGATGAGCAGCGCGACCTGCTGAACCAGTATCCAGCCTTGCGCGCCGAAGAGTTGGAGAATGCCCGGCGCGAAGGGCTGCGCACGCAGCGCGCGACGCTGGCGGCCTTACAGCGTGACGGTGTGATCTCGGAGCGAGCGTATGAGGAACTGGTATCGGAAGTGGATGCGGCGCTGGACGAGCCAGCGGCGCTGGACGAGCCAATCACGATCCACAATGACACACCGACGGCTGAAGAAGGTAAGGCCAATGCCTGATCACGCAAGGCCTGGATCGAATTCATCAGCCGTGTGGCGATTATCATTGCTGCTGCCAATGTGCTGTCACGTTACGCCGACGTGATCGCCGAGAAGACTGGTCTGGGTCGGGCCTGGGTGGGCGCGATTTTGTTGGCCGGAGCGACCTCATTGCCGGAACTGGTGTGTTGGTGGTCATGGGTAACGCATCCTGTGGTTCTTGTATGCTTTGAGCGGCAACGGCGCCAACCCGGCGCTGGCGAAAGCGGAGTCGGTGCGGCCGGGCTACGAAGTCAGCGAACAGTTGATCAGTCGTGATCAACTCTACATCGCCGACGAGGTCTTCGTGTGCGGTTCAGCCGCCGACTGCATCGCCCTGCGCGAGATCGACTTCCGTGTCATCGGGTCGGGCAAGATGGAGCCGATCACGCGGCGAATTCAGCAGACGTTCCAGGCGGCCATTCATGGTCGCGACGCCAGTTACGCACACTGGCTGACACCCGTCAAAGGCTGAAACCGGCCTGCTGAAACGGCGAGCCCAGATTGGACCCGCCGTTTGTTTTGTATTCAGTTGACTCGCGCGCCGCCCTTGACTTTGGCTTCGGTAGGCCGGCGGTAAGAACGATCGGGTAACGGAGTCATCGCCCATCTCCCCATTTCTCGTCATAGTCGCCTTCCGCGCCGATGTGTCCGGCGCGACGATTGATCGTGCGCGCGGTTGTTGCGAACTCTTTCTTAGCCACCTGCCGGAGCGCGCTCGCTTCCCGACCGAATTTTTCTTGCCAGGCAGGCGCCGCAGTGAGCGTAATCAGATAGCCCGCGCGTCTATACAACTCGGTCAACGCCGGGCGAGACCTGGCCCGCGCCACATCGTGGCGGATGGCTCGAAAGATCTGCGTCATGCCAGTCTTGCTATTCACTTCACCATAAATATGCGTGTCACGCGCCATCGGAATCTCCTTATCGGCGGAGACAGTGTAGCCTAAAGCGCAACCACGGGCGTTTCAGACACGCGCTCCAGCACTTCTCCGGCCAGGCCTTTATCAGCGACGGCCTTTGAGAGGTCGCCAAGCGACACGATCCCGATCAGGTGGTTGTGCTGATCGAGAACGGGCAACCGGCGGATTTGATGGACCTTCATCAAGTTGGCCGCCTCGGTGATGTCCTGCTGAGGCGATCCGCAGATCGCCATCTCCGTCATGGCATTCCGCACGGGCGTGATCATGGGATCGTAGCCGCGCGCGACAGCGCGCACCGCAATATCTCGATCGGTGATCATGCCCAACAGCTCACCGTCTTCCGTGACTGGCATTAGGCCCACATCCAGGGCCGCCATCATCTGCGCGGCTTGTTGCAAGGCCGCCTCGGGATGGACGGTCTTCACATCCCGCGTCATGATATCGCCGACTTTCATGCTGTACCTCCTTGTGAATGCGCTGGCGCAGTTGCCAACGCCGGCAGAGTCGATCAGATTTGCTCAAACAGCGGCAATCTTTCCATCGTCCTGGCCCCTACGGACAGGCGTACTTCATCGTCGCCCCAGCTTTCAATCCAGCCCACCGGAATCAGCTTCTCCTCTTTTCGCACCAGGCCCCTGGAAACCACACAATGCGTGACGCGGTCTTCATACAGATCGGTCAACACCTGGGCCACATTACCCACGTCCATGCCGTCACGCGTCATTACTTTCGCGCCCGCCTTGACGGCCACCGTGCCTTCCGGGATGTTGGTGCGCGTTTCAGCCACATAGGCTGAAGGCAGATAACCGGGCAGCGATGTTCCGTCGTACGCCGGGTACCAGTACAGAGCCGGTGGCGCTATCAGAATCGGGCCGCCCTGAGGCGAACGTCCCGCGTCATCGTCATTCGTGGGAATGTAGTCGGTTTCCTCGTAATTGGGCAGCTCCTCCATTTGCCCCTCGTCCAACCGCAGGTTAACGTGATCTTCCTTGCCGGCCGTCACCAGCCCCACGGGCACCACCTTGTCTTCCTTGATGAGCAGGCCCTTGCGCACGACGAGGTGAGTGATCTCATTGCTTTTCGGCTCGATCACCACCCGATCGATATGGCCAACCTCTTTGCCATCCAGCGTGTATAAACTTACCCCTTGCCTGAACTGCATTTCGAGCCTCCTTTGCGCGTACAGAGCGCTAACGTGGGTGCGCCTATACATACGCCTTCTGCCCTTGCGGGCTGCTTTGAACAACTTCAGGATCAGCGATGACCGCACCGCACCGTCGAGCCTATGACCAGGCCCGCGCTGAGCAGCACCAGATTCTTGATAATGGACTGGCCTTCCAGGTTCGGCGCGCAGGGATGCGCGTGAACACCTCGGCCGGATAGAGCACCACTGGCATAAACGTACCCAGCATTTGAACGAAGAGCAGCAATAACGTCGCCCGCATAAAGGCCCGGAAGATCTGGCCCAGACCGACGGCGCATTCCCGGACAGCTAACACCGGTACGGGGCGGCCTCGGGGCTGAGCAGACCAAATGTGATGGCGTTCATCGTACGCCCCGCCAGTTCCTACGCGGGGCTGAGGCCGGGGAAGAACTTTAGAATCCCGAACCAGAAGAACACCAGGCCCAGGCTTACGCGCAACAACACCGTCCCATAGCGGGCCAGCCAGTCGGTGATTTTCCTGTCAACCTGGTTGAAACGCGCTTGTAAACGCCTCATCATGGTATCCCTGTACTCCAGGATCGAGACATACTGCTTGGCACTATAGCACAGCGCTGCTCAAAAAATCCCAAAGCCGCGCTAAAAAAGTCCTAAAAGCGCCTGCAGCGGACACTCGACAAAAAAGGAACGGCGAGCCGTGTGGCGACTCGCCGTTCCAGTGAACGGCCTGAAGTGAGCTACCGCGTTCT
>JAUQXD010000712.1 GCA_030834835.1 Thermoflexales bacterium
CCTCGACGCGCTGCGCCGTTCGCGGCTGGATGTTGAGAAGTACGAGCAGCTGCGCGCTCGCGCCGATTTTTTCAGCCCACATCTGTTCTGCGTGCAGGGCGTGACGGAAGTCGGTCGTACCTTCGCGCGCCACTTCAGCCCGCCGCCGGATGTGTTTGAAGATCCGTTCACTGGCTCGGCCACCGGTGGCATGGGCGCGTATCTATGGCGCTATGGCTTGATCGATGAACCCACGTTCATCGCGGAGCAGGGGCACTGGCTGCAGCGCCCCGGTCAAGCCACCGTGGAGGTTGTCGGATCGCGTGACGACATTGAGACGGTGAAGGTGGGGGGCGGAGCCGTCACGGTGTTGCGAGGTGAATTGATCTTGTAAGTTCAAGACCTGACAGGTTTCGCGCGGCTGCGCCGCGAAGCGAACTGTCAGGTCTATCCGTTCAGGGGGGAGACACCGCATGGCGACCACGGCTCGATCGCATTCGGTTCAACACGCGTTATTGATCATCGGTCTGATCAGCGCGCTGCTGTTCATTGGCGAAGTGGGCAAAGCCTTCGTCGCGGTGCGCGTGATCTTGAAGAGCGTGCCGCTGCTGTGCCTCATGGCGTGGGTGCGTTTAACTGCGCGCGATCGCTACGCAAATCTGATCCTCGCCGGATTGATCTTCTCGCTCGCGGGTGACATTCTCCTCGAAATCAGCGCCGATTTATTCGTGCCGGGGCTGATCGCGTTTTTGATCGGGCACGTGTGGTACATCGCGGCGTTCTGGTCCGTGACGCGCGAATTGCGATGGTCGCGCGTGTTACCCTTCGCCGCGTGGGTTGTCCTCGCCTATCTGCTGCTGTTCCCCAGTCTCAAAGGCATGGCGGTGCCCGTGGCCGCCTACGTGATTGTGATCGGTTCCATGATGTGGCGTTCGAGCGCGATCGTTGACAGCCCGGTGCTGCGCTGGCAATGGCTGGCTTTGATCGGTGCGATCTTATTCGGCCTGAGCGATACGCTATTGGCTTTCAAGAAATTCAACGACGTGACCATTGGGCCGCACTTCACGGTGATCGTGCTGTATTGGCTGGGACAGCTCGGGTTGGCCCTGTCAGTCCAGAGGTCAAAGTGACGGCTATACCGTCGTTGCCGGTCTGGAAGAAAATCGCCTACGGCGCCGGCGACAGCGGCTTCTCGCTCACGTCCACAGCGCTGGCGCTCCTCTATCTCGATTTCCTCATCAACATCGTGGGTCTGGAACCCGGTCTCGCCGGCATCTCGATCGGAGTAGGTCGCATCTGGGATGCCTTCAACGATCTCTTCATCGGCACGTTGAGCGATCGCACTCGATCGCGCTGGGGGCGACGTCGGCCATACCTGTTGTTTGGCTCCGTGCCGTTGGGCATTGCCTTCATCTTGATGTGGCTGGTGCCTGCGACCGACGACAAGCTGCTGCTGACGATCTACTACACCGCGATGTACATCGTGTTCGACACGCTGTTCACGCTGGTCAACGTGCCCTACATCGCGTTGACGCCCGAAATCGCGCCCACGTACGATCAACGCACCTCGTTGCATTCGTATCGCATGGCCTTTTCGATCGGCTTTGGCTTAGTCGGGGCGATCGCGCCGCTGGCGCTGGTCGATGCCATCAGTGGGCCGGAGGCGTCAATCGAAGTGCATCGATCGGCGTACGCGACGATGGCGGCCATCCTGGGCCTCCTCAGCATCATCCCGATTTACCTGACGTTTGCGACTACACGCGAAAATCCGGCTTTCCAGCACTTGCCCACGCCAGGTCTGCGCGATTCGTTCCGCATCGCGGCCAGCAACAAGGCATTTTTGATCGCGGCGGGCGTGTATTTGCTCACCTGGATTCCGATCGATCTGATCCAGTTTGTGTTGGTGTTTTTGATCCGCGACTACTTTGGGTTGGGCGGCGGTGATCGGGATGTGATCTTTGCGCTGCTGTTTGGCATCGCGGTGCTGGCGCTGCCGCTGTGGGTGTGGGTAGCCGAGCGTTGGAATAAGCCGCGCGCGTACCAGGCGGGTATGCTGTTTCTGGCGCTGGTGTTGATTGCGTTAAGCCTGACGCCGTCCAACCAGACGGCGGCGGCATTCATCATCGCGGCCTTCGCGGGTGTGGGCATTTCCGCCGCGCATGCGATTCCGCTGGCGATTGTGCCCGACACGATCGAGTGGGACGAACTGCGCTCGTCCAATCGGCAGGAGGCCGCGTATTACAGTGTGATCACCCTCATTCAGAAGGTGGTCAGCGCGGGCACGATCGCATTGACGGGCGCGCTGTTGGCGGCGACGGGCTATCAGCAGGGCGCGGCTGTTCAGTCCGCAGACGCCATCGGCGCGATTCGATTTTTGTCCGGCCCGCTGCCTGCATTCTTTTTTATGGCGGGGATTGTGCTGGTCGCTTTCTACCCCATCTCGCGCGAGAAGCACGCCCGTATTCTGCGCGCCCTCGACAAGAAACGCGTACTGCGCCAGCGCTCAGACGTGGGTCAGGCGCGAGCCGAAGCGCAGCCCGAAGCCATCGGGATCGGCGATAGTGAAGTCGCGTAGGCCGTAATAGCGATCCTCGATCGGTTTGATCACCCGCGCATCGATCTGTTGCGCGATAGTCCAGTAGCGATCGACATCGGCCACCATGATGCGGACATTGGCTTGTGGCTGATCGATCGGGGTGGGCAGGTCCGGTCGCGGCTCCAAAAAGAGCCGGTGATTCTCCCAGGCCAACACTACAAAATCATCTGCGGCCGATAGCACTTCAAACCCCAACGCCCGATAAAAGCCGATCGAGCGCGGCAAGTCGCGGGCATAGACTTCGACGACCAGTTGTTCGGTCGATGGGACATACGTTGCCATCGTGGCTCTCCTAAAGCGGGTCTGGGTTGATTATACCCAATCGTCGGAGTTCACATTGTGCTAAACGGAGTCACATAGTGGCCGACCGGGAAAGTTGTCAACCGCCGACATGACATCCTGCACTGCCAACTCGCCTGTCTTTCAAGTACGCTAGACCTACCGCACTATCCAACTATTTCACTGAGGGGGTCCCATGTCCGAAGAACTGTTTGCCGCCATGAAACAAAGCATCATCGACGGTGATGAAGAGGTCGCTGCCGAAGTCGCGCGGCAGGCGCTGGAAGCGGGGATCGATCCGCTTGAGGCGATCAACGTGGGCTTTGTCGCGGGCATGTCCTACGTCGGTGATCAATTCTCGGCGGGCGAGATGTTTCTGCCGGACATGATGCTGGCCGCCGAAGCGATGAAAGCCGCCGTGGCCGTGCTGGAGCCGGAAATGACCCGGCGTGGCACGCACCGCACGATGCTGGGCAAGGTCGTACTGGGCACGGTGAAGGGCGACATCCACGAGATTGGTAAGAACCTCGTCGCCACGATGTTGTCGGCCAGCGGCTTCGAAGTCTACGACCTGGGCGTTGATGTGCCCTTCGAGAAATTCGTGCAAAAAGCGCGTGAAGTGAATGCGGACATCATCGGCCTGTCGGCGTTGCTCACCACCACGATGACGGGCCAACGCACCGTCATCGAGATGCTGGACGACATGGGTCTGCGCTCGAAGGTCAAAGTCATGGTTGGCGGCGCGCCCGTCACCCGCAGCTGGGCCGCCGAAATCGGCGCGGACGGCATGAGCGAAGACGCGATGGGGGCGGTGGCGTTGGCTAAAAAACTTGTGACGAGTAACGAGTGACGAGTAACGGGTGAAACGCGGGCCTGTGAAGCGCGTTCAGAATCAGCAGGTGTTAAGGCAGTCGCTCAAAGGCGTGGTTGTGGCTGGTACGGTACACGGTGAAGTGAGAGTCGAAGGCGAACGCGCTGTCGATGCCGGCTCGTTCCATCAGCGCAAAGCTAACCGCATCGACCTGGCTGAAGTCTTGATCGGTAGAACGCTCGCAGATGCGCCAGGCCCGCTCTACGTCATCGGGTATGACATGCAACACCCCGACCACGCCGTGCCGCATGGCCGCCGCGCGACCGAGTTTGTTTCGTATCAGCAACCAGGTTTCGACGATCACATAATCGCTGGTGAAGAAACGGTGCACGCCGAAACTCCCGCTGTAAAACTCGGTGGCTTCGGCGTGATGCGCATCGTCGGCGTCGGCTAACGCGTAAAATGCGCCGGTATCAACGAAGATGTTCATCGTCAATGGCCTGTCCCAGGTATTGATCGTGCTGCTCGGCGATGTTGCGCAGGCCGCTGTGACCGAGTCCGACGATACTCAAGTAATCGGTGCGTGAGACTGGCTTTGATGTCTGCAGATGCTCAACGATGATAGCCCGCACGAGCTCGGGCAACTGCAATTGGCGAGCGCTGGCTTCGGCTTCCAACTGGTGTTGTTCAGCTTCGTTCAAGTCAATCACGGTTTGAAAAGTCGTCATATCTACTGCCTCCCTGCCGTGCCATGCACATCGACATAGCGATTCTAACATGACCATTGACCTCACGCAATACGCAGTCCGTATTACGAAACAGGAGTGAATCATGCCCGGCAAAATCAACTCCATTGTCAATCCGCGTCTCAGCCTCGATATTCTAAGCAAAGACGATGTGCTCAAGATTCATACCGCCACGCTCGATGTGATCGAGACGGTGGGCGTGCGGTTTCCATCTCACAAGGCGTTGGACATCCTCGCGGCGCATGGCGCAACCGTCGACCGCACTTCAATGATCGCCAAAATTCCTGGTCACGTGATCGAGGCGGCGCTGAAAATCGCCCCGCCGATCTACACGTTGGCCGCGCGCGATCCATCGCAGGATTTGCCGATGGATGGCAAACACGTTTTCCTCGGCACTGACGGCTGCTGCATCGAAGTCATCGATGCCTTCACGGGCGAGCGCCGCCGCACGACCAAACAAGACAGCGCCGACTGTGCACGAGTGGCGGATGCGTTGGAAGAAGTGAGTTTCTGGTGGTCGATGGTAGCCGCGCAAGACCAACCGCCCGAATCGCGCTCGTTGCACGAACTCGAAGCGGCGTGGCGCAATACCACCAAGCATCTGCAAACGGAGAGCATCGTCACCGAGCCAGAAATGACGGCGGCGATTGAGATGGCGGCGGCCATTGTCGGCGGCAAAGACGCGCTGCGCAAACGCCCCATTCTCTCGATCATGCAATGTACTACCAGCCCGCTCGGTCACGACGGCGGCTCGCTCGACGCGGGGTTGCTCGCCGCTGAAGCGGGTCTGCCCGTCGGCTACATGACGATGGCCTCGTGCGCGTTCAGCGGGCCGGTGACGCTGGCGGGCAACCTTGTCGTCGGCAACGCGGAAGTAATCAGCGCGCTGGCGCTGATGCAGCTGGCGCATCCCGGCGCGCCGGTCTATTATGCCGCCGCGCAAACGGCGATGGACCTGCGCACGGGCGGTTACACCGGTGGTGGGCCGGAAGATTACCTCTTTGGCGCGGCGACCAACTTGTTGGCTGATTTCTACAACGTGCCCCTGTCGATGGGCTCATTTGCCACGGGTGCGAAAGAACCTGATTGGCAGGCCGCTGTCGATAACGCCTTCTCTTCGTTCATGGCCTCGCTTACCGGCTCGGATATGTTATTGGGCGCGGGTCTGCTGCATGGCAGCCGCATCCTCAGTTACGAGCAGCTGGTCCTGGACTGCGAAATCTTCAGCATCGTGCGGTCGATGATGAATGGTATTCCTGTGAACGATGACACGCTCGCGCTGGATGTGATTCGATCCGTGGGGCCGGGCGGCAACTTCCTGAAGCACAAGCACACGCGCGCCCACATGCGCGAACTGTGGCAGCCCCGCTTGATGGATCGACGCCCCTACGGCCAGTGGGAAGAGAAGCGCGACGGTTCACGCGACTGGGCACGTGATCGCGCGCAAAAAATCCTGCGTGAGCATCAGCCCGATCCGCTGGAGCCGAAGCTGATCGCTGAGTTGAATCGCATCATCACGTCGGTGGAAAAGCATTAACCACGAAGTACACGAAGGCTACTAAGGAAATTCTTCGTGTTTCTCGCCGTACCCGACTCTCCTGTGGAGAGTCGGCGGCGCGCCAGGCGTCGTGTCCTTCGTGGTTAAGAGGAAACTTCATGCGACCGAAACTGGAATTACTTGATCGCGAGTTGCTCGCTCGAGTTGTTAGTGAGGCGTTCGAGTTGATTATGACGCCCGGCGTACGCGTGCAGTCGAGCGAAGCGCGCGAGTTGTTGATCGCGGCGGGCGCGACCATCGACGGCGAAGTGGCCCACATTCCCGAAGCCGTAGCGCGGAATGCCCTCGCCACGGTGCCGCACTCCTTCTACGTGCACGATCGGGCGGGCAACCCCGTGGTGCATTACGGCGGCGATGATGTCCACTTCGATCCGGGGTCGTCGGGCGTGCAAGTGCTTGATCCTGACACGCTGGAACACCGTCCGTCGCGTGCGGCTGATCTGGTGCGATTGATCAAAGTGGCGGAGATGCTGCCCCAACTCGCCGCGCAATCGACCGCCATTGTGTGCGATGACGTGCCGAAATCGATCGGGGATTTGTATCGCCTGTTTCTGGTGCTGGTATATTCGGACAAACCGATCGTCACAGGGTCATTCAACGAGCACACGACTCAAGTGATGATCGACTTGCTGGCGGCGGACAGCGGCGGGCGCGATGCGTTGAAGGTGAAACCGCGCGCCGTGTTCGATGTATGCCCCTCGCCGCCGCTGAACTGGAGCGGCTTCGCGTCGCAGAACCTGATCGATCTGGCGCGGGCGAGTGTGCCGGCTGAGATCGTGTCGATGCCGCTGGCGGGCGCGACTGCGCCCGTGACGCTGATCGGCGCGATTACGCAGCACGCCGCCGAGTGCATCAGCGGCATGACGATCCATCAACTGGCGCAGGCCGGTGCGCCGATCGTGTGGGGCGGAGCGCCCGCAATTTTTGACATGCGATCGGGCGCGACGCCAATGGGCGCGATCGAGACGGCGATGATCGATGCGGCCTACGCGCAAGTGGGCAAGTCGTTTGGCTTTCCGACGCATTGCTATCTTTCGGCCAGTGATGCCAAACTCGTCGACGCGCAGGCCGGGCTGGAGAGCGGCATCACAGCGATTGTCGGCGCGTTGGCGGGCGTGAATATGATTTCGGGCGCGGGC
>JAUQXD010000713.1 GCA_030834835.1 Thermoflexales bacterium
GCGGGCGCGTCAGTATCGCTGTCACCGTCACCACCGGCGCGTATCTCTTCGCACCGGCTCTGGTCGCTTTTCAAAAGGAACAGCCCGACATCGAAGTGCAGGTTCGATCGGCGCATTCGTGGGAATCGCCGGGGCTGCTGCTGGATGATGTGGTGCAACTGGCGTTGATCTCCGGCCCGATCGTGCATCCGCAAATCGAGACGGTGAAGACGTTTCGATCAAAACTGATCTGTGTCGCCGGATCGACCACTCGGGCGGGCGAGATAACCCGATCGGATCTGGCAACCGATCGGTTGTTGGTGTCCTACTGGGGTCCTGCTTATCAATCGTTCCTTGAAGAAGTCAAAGCCAGCGTGGCGGATGGCGGTCGAAACTGGATCGAGCTAAGTCCGGTGGAGTTGGTGAAGGGTCTGCTGATCGCCGGTGTCGGAGTGAGCATTATTCCGGCGATTTCCACGCGATTGGAGATTGAAGCGGGCACGTTGCGGCAGTTAAATCTGGCGGACGCTGCGCTGCCCGATTGGCAGATCGCGCTCGTGCGGCACAGCCATCGGGCCGCGAACCCCGCCGCCGACTTGCTCGCCGGGTCGCTGGCGCGCACGCTGGAGATTGTCACGCGATTGTAACCCGCGCCCGGTTGCTTCGGTTGATCAGTCGGGGTATACTGACAACACCTTTCGCAGGACGTGGCCGCATGGCCGAATATCGCGTTCAATTACTTGAGGAGATTTTGCAGCAACTGCATGCCACGGTCGGCGGCCTGTTTGGTACGGTCGTGGTTAGCACCGAGGGTTTCGTCGTCGCAGCCTATGCCGGCGATGGCCGCTCGCGCCTGGAAAATCCCATCGACAGCCCGCAGATTGCGGCGATGGCCGCTTCGATCATCGCGCTGGGTGAGCGCGTCCTGGGGCGACTGTCGCGCGGCGAGATCGATCGCATCCTGTTGGATGGCAGCGAGGGCGGCATCGTCGTCGTGCCCGTGGGCCATGAAGCCGCCCTGGCCGCAATGGTCAGCAAAGAGGCCAAGTTGGGGCTGGTTATGTACGAGGTACGCCGCGCGGCTAATGAAGTAGAGAAGGTCCTCGCCGGTACGCCGCAAGAAACCACTTAAACGACGACGCCCGACCTGACTGGCCGGGCGTTTGATTTAACGCTGTTGCGCCATATACTCCAGCACCGCGCGCGCCAGCAGTGCGTCGGCCCGCGCCCGATGGGCGTTGGGCAAATCCAATCGGCACTGCATCCGCGCGTTCTCCAGGCTGTGCCAGCGATAGTTGCCGCGCCGCGAATCCCACTCGCCGCGAAACTGCGCGTACAACTTCATGATGCAGAACGACGTGAACTCCAGCGTAGGCCACTCTAGCCAGTGAATGCGATGCGATTGTCGCATCAAGCGCAAATCGTACTCCTCATTGTAAATGCCTAACTGCCGTCCCGCTAAGGCCGCGCTGACTTGCGGCCAGATTTCCGGCCATGTCGGCGCATTCGCCACCATCACGTCGGTAATGCCGTGGACGCGCGTCGCATCGTGCGGAATCCGGCCAGTCGGTTTGACCAGCGATTCAAACAGGAGACTGCCATCACTGTCGATCAGGCAAATCTCCACGATCTGATCGGTTGGATTCAGCCCGGTCGTTTCCGTATCCAGATACACCGGCCGTCGATTTACTTTGATCTGCGCCGCCGCAATCGCCTCACGTCGGGCCTGTTCGCGCGTCATCGCCCCTCCGATTATCGATCTCGTCCCTACGAACCTGTCCCCGAATAGTGCCGCAGCCCGAACAACCACACTTGATAACTGAGTACAGCTAAAATCACCGCCACGACCGGACTGAGCCACGCCAGTACGCCGACATCACGGCCCAGCAGTTGACTGGCCGGATAAAACGAGGCGAAACCGTAGGGAATAAGCCACGTCATCACCAGACCGATCGCGCGCGGATAGATCGTCAGCGGGACGCGCGCAAACTCGTGCGTGTTGAAAATCACCTGTGTGATCGGGATCGATTCGATGATGAAAAATGCCGACGTGGCCGTGATGAGATTCAACGCGATGAAGATCACGCCGCCGCTGATCACGGCGACGATCAAATACAGCAGCGTCAACGGCGTCCACACGACGCCCAGCGCGTGCGACGAAAGCCCGACCAACACCGCGCCCACCAGCAGGTTGCCAATGCCGTCATGGCAAAATCGATCGGCCAGCAGGTGAAACAGGGGATTGATCGGGCGCACCAGGAATCGATCGAAGCCGCCGGGCCGGATGTACCCCCAGCCGATCGTCCACAGGTTGTCGGCAAACATGTGATTGATCGACTTGGCCAGCGTCAGCAGGCCGTAGATCAACAGGATTTCGTTCAGCGTCCAGCCGTTGATGTCGGGAATCTGGCGCATGATCACCCAGACCGCCAGTACGCCCGCCGACTGCATCAAGAACGTGGAGAACGCGCCGATGAAGAAGTTGACGCGATACTCCATCAAAATCTTGAAGCGCTGCAGCAGGAAATACCAGTAGAGTGAAAGGTAACGTCGCATGCTTGTGATCCACGAATCCACACGAATGAACACGAATACAGAATTAGCGAAGATTAGTGTTCATTCGTGGATCGCTTTATCCACCCTGCACCGTGACTTTGCGCAGCGACACATTGAACACTGCCCGCGAGATCAGCGCCAGCCCGACCAGCCAGATGATCTGTACGGCCCAGACGCCCGGCGCATCGCTAAGCGGCGTGATGCCGCTCAGCAGCGAGACAGGCACGGCCACCGACTGCGCGAACGGCAGCGCACTGGCAATGCCGCGCAGCCAATCCGGCAGCATTTGCAGCGGCAGCAGCGAGCCGCTAAAGAACGTCGCCACGGCCACGCGCACCACGCTGAGGCCCCATGTCTCGGTGCTGTAAAACGCCAGGCACGAAAAAATCCAGTCGAAGAAAAATAACACCGCGTGCCCCAGCAGCAGCGCGATGATGAACACCACCCACACCAGCGGATCACCCGGCAATTGCAGACCGAAAAATACCACCGCGATGATCAACAGCGGCACTTTCAGCAGCAGGTTCAGGCCCAGGTTGCCCACCGCATCCACGTAGAAGCGGGCCTGAAAATCCATCGGGCGCAGCAGATCGATCGCCACTTGCCCTTCACGGATCATCCAGCCGCAGTTGAAGATCAGCCGATTTTCGATCAGCGGCAGCAGCATCTGCGCGATCAGGATGTAGTTCAGAGTTGCCGACAAACTCAATCCGCTCAACGTAGTGCTGTTGGCATACACGCCGCGCCAGAAGAAGACCAGAATCGTCATCGAGACAATCTGCACGACGAACTCGGCCCACACCCACGCGCGATAGGCCATGTAGAACTTGGGCACCATCGCCAGCACCGCGCCGTAGACGCGCACGAGGCGTTTCATGCGGCCAACTCCTCGCGCAGCGCGCCGCTGTAAATCTGCTTGACGATCGACGACAGATCAGGCTCGGCCAGTGAGAAGTCGGCCACTTCGATTTGATTCATCAGCGAGGCTGCGACCTGGCTGGCGGTGGTGATCGTCCGATCGAAGCGCAGCGACAACTTGCGCTCCTCCTGTGCAGCAATCTCCGCCCCGATCGGTAACTCGATCGATCCGACCGGTTTCACCGTCTCAAAGGTGATCTCACGGAACTTGCCAAACCGATCTTTGATCGTGCTCAGCGGCCCGTCGTAGATCAATTTGCCCGCATCGATGATGATCACGCGCTGGCACACTTCCTCAATGTCGCCCAGATCGTGGGTCGTCAGAATCACGGTCGTGTTGCGGGTGCGATTCTGCTCTTTGATGAATTCGCGGATGCGCTCTTTCACGATCAAATCCAACCCGATGGTGGGTTCATCCAGATACACGATCTGCGGCTCGTGGATCAGCGTCGCGGCGAGTTCGGCCCGCATCTTCTGCCCCAGCGACAGGTTGCGCACCGGCACTTTGAACAGATCCTTTAATTCCAGCGTTTCGGCGAACTCATCCATCAGTTGTTGGTAACGCGTGGGCGGAAGTTCATAAATGCGCGCCACAAAGTTCAACGACTCGATCAAAGCCAGGTCCCACCACAACTGCGTGCGCTGCCCGAAGACCACGCCGATGTCGCGCGCGTTATCCACGCGTTGTCGATACGGATCGCGGTCGAGCACGCGCACCGTGCCGCGTGTCGGCATCAGGATACCTGTCAGCATCTTGATCGTGGTCGATTTGCCGGCACCGTTTACGCCGATGTAGCCGACCAACTCGCCGGGTTCGATGTCGAAGCGAATGCCATCGACGGCTACCTTGTCTTCGTAGCGCGGCTTAAACAGCGCCTTGAACGCGCCGGCCACACCGGGGTCTTTGTGCGTGATGCGAAAAACTTTCGTGAGGTCTTCAATACGGATGATTGACACAGCGGTATCCTGGTCGCAAGAATTCAGCCGCGAATTATAGCGCGGCTGCAATGATCGCTGCTCAGTCTAAAGTCTGATTTTAAGCCGGGGCATTTGGCGGAGCGGGCCGCGTGAACGCGGCCAGGGCCTCATCGACCTGGCGGCGCAGCTCGTCGTCGGGCGGGCTGCCGGCCAGCAACTTGCGCGCTTTCTTCAAAGCTGCCTGGGCGGCATCCGGCCGGGTGGGCGTTTGCGCCAGGGCAAGATAATAGTTGGCTTCGGCGCAGCAACGCGTGTTGCCCAGCACCTCATACAACGTGGCGCTGGTGGCAAATTGCGC
>JAUQXD010000714.1 GCA_030834835.1 Thermoflexales bacterium
AAACAGAGTTGTGCATCCGCACCCTGCAGAAATTTCCGCTGGGGATCTGGCTGTACGAGCCGCGCGCGCGCGTCTTCCATACCGTGCCCGTCACCCGGACCAGCCGGCGCTATTTTCTGACGCGCTGCTACAACGAGGGCCTGGGCAAAGCAGCTATGGTTAATCTGGTGGGCGCTGGCGATGGGCTTTCGTCCGAGCGTTCGTACATGCTCAAGACACTCCCAGGCGGCGTGTTTCAGGGCCTGCGCGATGCGATCGGTCAGCGTGATCTGACCGGTCTGGGGCGGTCGGCCGCCATTGTCACAGGGCTAATTGTTACGGCCGTCAGCTACGTGTATGGCCGCCTCGCGCTGCGCCTGGCACAGCGTGGGATGACGAAGGGGTCAGTCAATCTCTCAGGTGAACAAGCGTGACATGGCGATCTCAACCTGGCGATGAGCAAACGGTTACGCCGTCAGATAAGGCTGGAGCGAATTCGCTTCGATTGCTCATGGTTACGCCGCGCTACTTTCCATTCATGGGGGGTGTCGAAAACCATGTCTATGAAGTGGCGCGACGATTAGCGCGCCTGGGCGTAGACATCACCGTGCTGACGACGGATCCCGGCGGCCGGTTGCCAGCCGATGAGCTATCGGACGGCATCAGGATTCGGCGCGTCCGGGCCTGGCCGGCTCAGCGCGACTATTACTTTGCACCTGACATTTATCGTCTCATCCGGGACGGTCAATGGGACATCGTTCATGTTCAGTCTTATCACACGTTGGTTGCGCCGCTGGCGATGCTCGCGGCTCAACGGGCGCGAATTCCGTATGTGATGACATTTCACGGCGGCGGGCATTCATCGCAGTTGCGCAACACGCTGCGCGGTGTGCAATGGTCGTTGCTGCGTCCGTTGATCGCGCGCGCCAAACGCTTGATTGCCGTAGCCGAATTCGAGATCGAGTTTTGGGGTCAAAAATTCGGCGTGCCCGCCGATCGATTTGTCGTCATTCCCAACGGGGCCGATCTGCCGCCGCTGACCCGATCGGGCCGCGAAGTCTCCATCGGGCGGCCGGTGATCGCATCGATTGGTCGTCTGGAGCGCTACAAAGGACATCAACGCATCATCGCGGCTTTGCCGTATATCCTTGAGCAGTGCCCGGATGTGCAACTCTGGATTGCGGGCACCGGCCCGTATGAATCAACGCTGCGCGATCTGGCGAAAGAGTTGAACGTGTTGGATCACGTGGAGATTCGGGCTGTGCCCATCTCCGAACGCGTACGCATGGCTGGAGAAGTTTCGCAAGCGGCGTTGGTGGTTCTGCTCAGCGAATACGAGACGCATCCGATCGCCGTATTGGAGGCCATTGCGTTGGGCCGCCCGGCGCTCGTGGCCGCGACATCCGGCTTGAACGAAATAGCGGGCAAGGGCTTAGCGACGGCGATTCCTTTGGACAGCACGCCCAGGCAAGTGGCCGAGGCCGTGCTTGATCAGCTGCGTCAACCGCATGTGCCGCCGCCGTTCAAACTGCCGACGTGGGACGAGTGTGCCACGGATCTTTTTACGCTGTATCAGCAAGTCGTTCGAGAGTCAGTATGCGCATCTTAATGTTGAGCCAGTTTTACCAACCCATCATCGGCGGTGAAGAGCGAATCGTTCAAGACCTGAGTGTGGAGCTCGTGCGGCGCGGGCATGACGTGGCGGTGGCTACACTGTGGCACGAGGGTTTCCAGGACTACGAAGTCGATCAGGGCGTGCGGATATTCCGCATTCACAGTACCACGCAGCGCGCTGCCTGGTTATACAGCGAGAAGCAACGTCGGCACGCGCCGCCCTGGCCGGACCCGGAAGCAACGTGGGCGCTGCGTCGAGTTCTGGCTCAGGTCCAGCCGGAAATCGTGCACGCGCACAACTGGCTCATGTATTCATTTCTGCCGCTTAAGTGGGCCAGCCATGCTCGACTGGTAGTGACCTTGCATGATTACAGCCTGTCGTGTGCCAAGCGCCGCCTTGTTTACAAGGGCGCGCCTTGCAGTGGCCCGGGTTTCATCAAGTGCCTGGCCTGTGCGAAAGAACATTACGGACTGGCGAAGGGCATTCCAACGGCTTTGGGCCATCGCCTGATGAGTGACGTGGAGCGGACAGCCGTAGATATGTTCTTGCCCGTTAGTACAGCCGTTGCCAGTGGCACTGGCTTAGTCGGCAGTTCATTGCCCTATCAAGTGATCCCGAACTTTGTGCCCGACCAGATTGACGCCGACCCTGTCGATATTGAATCGTATACGGCGCAGCTGCCGGACGGGGACTTCATTCTATTCGTTGGCGATTTATCGCGCGACAAGGGCATTCATATCTTGCTCAGCGCGTATGGCGATCTTAAGAACGCGCCGCCGCTGGTTTTGATCGGGCGACGATGCCAGGATACGCCGACAGAATTTCCACCGAATGTCCTGTTTCTGAATAGCTGGCCGCATGCCGCCGTGATGGCGGCCTGGCGTCGATGCAGCCTGGCTGTCGCCCCGTCGACATGGCCGGAACCTTTTGGCGTGGTCGTCCTGGAAGCCATGGCGGCCGGTCGCCCGGTGATTGCCTCACGCATCGGTGGGTTGCCCGATATGGTTGTCGATGGTGAGACGGGCGTGCTGATTCCGCCCGATGATCCGGCCGCGCTCCGATCGGCCCTGGAGCGCCTGTTGGCCGATCGAGAATTGCGGGATCAGCTGGGGCAAGCAGGTCGGCGGCGAGTCGCGCAATTTCGCGCTGATGCGGTGATACCACGCATCGAACAGGTATACCGAATGCTCATGACTAAAGAAACATCCACTGAACTTCAACAGGCGATCTCGTAATGAACAATGATATTCAGCTGCCGAAAAACTATCGGACGCCATTCAACACGCCCGACGTATCGATCCCGGAAGTACAGGATGCAGAATTAGTGTCGGCCACGGAGTCGACCCGGACGCAGAGTTGGGGTTGGCTGCCGGCGCTCAGCCTGACCAGTGCGAGCGGCCTGTTGTTGGTCGCTATCGCTAATACGTTGTCGCGCTCAATAGCAGGACAGTATGATGGATTGTTATGGGCAGGCCTGCTGATCATGATCGTGCCCATCGCAGCCCGATTGGCCTCAGCCGCACCAACACGGCGAGAACGCATTGGCCTGATCATTTTGATTGGATTGGGACTGTATCTGGTTAAAGTTTTGCACAGCCCATACGGTTTTACCTTTTCGGATGAACTGGTGCACGCCTATAACGGGACCCGAATTGTTGAGACGGGCGACCTGTTCAGCGCCAACACGATTTTGCGGGTGACGCCGCTTTATCCGGGTCTGGAGACGGTCACGGCGGCGTTAGCCTCACTGAGCGGCTTGAGCCTTTTTGGCGCGGGACTGGTGGTCGTAGGCATCGCCCGGTTGATAGCGATGTTGGCGCTGTTCCTGTTCTATGAAGAAGTCAGCGGCTCGGCGCGGCTGGCCGGCATCGCCGCCTTGCTCTATACGACCAACGCCAACTTCTTATTCTGGAGTGCACAGTTTTCATATGAATCGCTGGCGTTGCCGCTCGCGCTATTGATGTTGTATGTGGCGGTCCGGCGGGCGGCGACGCCCAAAGGCAGTCATCATCGCAGTTTGACGCTGATCGCGCTGACGGGCATTGCGGCGGTGGTGATCACGCATCATTTGACCGCGTATTTTCTGGTGGCTTTCTTCGGCGTGTGGACGCTCGGGTTGTTGTTCCTGCGCGTCAGGGCAGCGAGAACAGCGTCTTCTTCAGATGCCAATTCGTTGACCGGAGTGCGCGCTCTGGCCGAACCAGCCGGGCTGGCCCTGTTCAGCACAATCGCCAGCCTCGTCTGGCTGTTCGGTGTCGCCAGCATCACGATCAGTTATCTGTCGCCCGTGCTCAGCCGCGCGGCAGATTCAATCTTCCAGATCATTGGCGGCGAACAGAGTACGCGTGAGTTATTCCAGTCGGCCAGCGGCTATGTGGCCCCGGTGTGGGAACGACTCGTGGGTATTGGTTCGGTCGTACTGATGTTGCTGGCGATGCCCTTCGGGCTGCGCCAAATCTGGCAGCGCTTTCGCGGCAATCCGGTCGTGCTGATGTTGACCGGCGCAGCGCTGGCCTACTTCGCGGTGCTGGGCCTGCGGCTAAGCCCGGCTGCCTGGGAAACCGGCAATCGTGCTTCAGAGTTCTTATTCATCGGTCTGGCTTTCGTGCTGGCCTTCGCTGTGCTGGAACTATGGAATCGCCCGCACACGCCGTGGCTCGGTCGAGTCGCGGTTCTGGGCAGTGTCGCGATTATTTTCATGGGCGGCATCATCGCCGGTTGGACACCTACTCTGCGGCTTAGCCAACCATTTCAGGCTAATGTCGGCGAGGCCGTCATCGCGCCGCAAGGCTTTGCCGCTGCCCACTGGATGCGGACAGCCCTGGGGCCTGGCAATCAGGTCGCAACCGATGAATCAAACGCGCGACTCATGCTGGCCTACGGCGGACAACTGACGTTGACGGGCGGGTATCCCGATATCAAGGATCTGCTGGGCATGACTGACTTCCCGGACTGGCAAGTGGAGTTGATGCGCGAATGGGGCATTCAATATGTCGCCTATGATCGCCGCCTGATCAGTTGGAACAACATGACGGGCTATTACTTTGATCGGACGCCCGCTGGCGCGCTGTCCGCTACCGCGCTGTTTGATCCAGCGGCCTACGGAAAATTTGATCAGCAAAACGACATCAGCCGCCTGTTCGATAGCGGCAATATCGTCATCTATGATGTGAGGGCTATCAGTGATGCGACGACAATCAAGTGATCTCCTGGCCGCGATGATCATCGCCGGATTGAGCGCCGTGTTATCGATGGCGATATCGGCCGACTCGATCGTGCGATTGTTCGGCGCCTTGCCGCTCGTGCTGTTTTTGCCCGGATATGCGATCACGGCCGCACTATTCCCGCCGCGCTCGCCGGGCATTCCTGAGCGATTGCTGTTTAGCCTGGGGCTGAGTGTAAGCGTGACGGCGTTAGCCGGATTAGCGCTCAACTGGACGCCGTGGGGGTTGCAGACCAACACGTGGGCCATCGCGTTGGCCGGGATCGTTGTGGCAGCCAGCGCCATCGCTGCACGGCGCAGACGGGATGCTGCCATTGCCGTTGTGCCGCTCGATCTGAAGTTTAAGCCGCGTTG
>JAUQXD010000715.1 GCA_030834835.1 Thermoflexales bacterium
CCGATCGCGCCCGCGCGCATTTAGGTTATTTGCCGCAGCGCTTCAGCCTGTACGGCGATCTGACTGTGAATGAAAATCTGCGCTTCTTTGCCGAGGCGCACAGCCTGAAGACGAGCGAGTGGAAGCCGCGCACGCAGGAAATGCTGGATTTTGTGGGGTTGGGCGAGTTTGCCAATCGGTTGGCCGATCAACTCAGCGGCGGCATGAAGCAGAAGTTGGGGCTGGCGATCGCGCTGGTGCATCGACCGAAGGTGCTGCTGTTGGACGAGCCGACGGGCGGCGTCGATCCGGTGACGCGGCAGGACTTCTGGCAGTTGATCATCCGCATCGTGAGTCAGGAAGGCGTGGCAGTGTTGATCAGCACGCCGTACATGGATGAAGCGTCACGCTGCACGCGCGTAGGCTTCATGAATCGCGGGCGCTTGATCGACGAAGGCCTGCCGGGCGCGATCACGGCGCGGTTGAACGATCGCATCGTCGAGCTGGCAGGTGCGCCGCGTGAAGTGCTGCGACATCTGGCACAGGCGGATCCCGACGTGGAGGACGTGCAGGTGTTTGGCGATCGCTTGCATCTGCGCGTGAAGGCGCAGAGCGCCGATCGGGTGATGGCGCGTTTGCCGGAAACGCTGCGACTTAAGGGCGGGGATGTGCAGCGCATCCGATCGATCCCGCCGACGTTGGAGGATGTGTTTATCGAGATGTTGGAAGTGAAGAGTGATGAGTGAAGAGTGAAACGTGGTGCGTATTGCGTGATGCGTGGTGAGCGATAAGCGATACGCGACGTGCGATAGGCGATGAGCGTGAGTGATAACGTCATTGAAGTTACGAACCTGACGAAAAAATTTGGCGAGTTCGTCGCGGTGAACGGCGTGTCGTTCGACGTAGGCGCGGGCGAGGTGCTGGGCTACCTCGGCCCGAACGGCTCCGGCAAGACGACGACGATTCGCATGCTGCTGGGCTTGCTGCAACCGTCGGGCGGCGAGGCGCACGTACTGGGCTACAGCGTGCGCACGCAAGCGGAATTGATCCGCCCGAAGGTGGGTTACATGTCGCAGAAGTTCGCGCTGTATGAAGAACTGACGATGCGCGAGAACCTGGATTTTTACGGCGGTGTGTACGATGTGCCGCGCCGCGAGCGGGCCGGGCGGGTGCGCGACGTGATCGGCTTGTTGAAGTTGGGCGGTCACGAGAACGATCGCGCCGGGGCACTCTCGGGCGGCTGGCGGCAGCGATTGGCCCTGGGCTGCGCGCTGGTGCATCAACCGAAGTTGCTGTTTCTGGACGAGCCAACCAGCGGCGTCGATCCGTCGGCGCGGCGGGCCTTCTGGGATTTGATCTATGATCTGGCCGAGCGCGGCGTGACGATCTTCGTGACGACGCACTACATGGACGAGGCCGAGCATTGCCATCGTGTGGGTATCATGTTTCGCGGGCAACTGCTGGCATTGGATACGCCCAGCGGCCTGAAAACCAGTGCATTGCCGGGTGCGGCGTGGGACGTCATCCCCGATCATGGCAGCGCGTCACTCGTGATGGCGTTGACGGCGCTGCACGATGTGCCGGGCGTGGTGCAGGCGGGACTCGCGGGCGATCGCTTGCGAGCGATCACCGCGCCCGATGCGCACACGGCCGATTCGCTGCGGGCGACGATGCTGAGCAACGGATTTGCAGACGCGCAGGTGGAACAGGTTGAGCCGACGCTGGAGGATGTGTTTATCGCGCTGGCGGGACACGATCAACGGACTTGAAAGCGGACCGCTTCGCAGGGACAGAAACGGACGGGGCCTTCAGCGGACCGCTGCGCAAAGCGGACACCTGCACTTGCGCTCGCGCGCAGCGCAGGTGCAAGTGTAAACGGATGAAAAGATGAATCGGATCGATCGGTTGTTTGCGATCTTGCTGAAATTGCAGGCGAAGAAGCAGCTGCGCGCTGAGGATTTGGCGCGGCAGTTTGAAGTGAGCAAGCGCACAATCTATCGCGATGTGGCCGCACTGAACGAGATGGGCGTGCCCATCATCTCGCTGCCGGGCGAAGGCTACGAGATGATGGAGGGCTATTATCTGCCGCCGCTGATCTTCACACCTGCCGAGGCCAGCGCGTTGTTTCTGGGCGCGCAAATGTTGATCGGGCAGGCGGCGGGCCAGCTGCCCATTGTGGCCGAGCACGCGCTGAGCAAACTCGCCGCGATACTGCCGTCGAACACCAAAGCGCAGGTTGATCGACTCACGGGCCTCATTCAGTTCTTCCTGCCGCCCGATCGGTTTGATCTCGACGACGCGCGGTTGATGACACTGCAACGCGCCATCGTCGAGCGGCGCGTGGTGCATTTGAAGTATCACAGCTACAGCCAGAACGAAGTGACCGAACGGGACATCGAGCCGCAGAATCTGACCTATTCCAACGGCGTGTGGTACGTCAACGGCTACTGCCGTCTGCGGCAAGGGCCGCGCGGCTTTCGATTGGATCGTATCGACGATCTCAAGTTGAAGGCCGAGCGATTCAAAGTACGCCAACTCGAAGCGGCTGCGGTGGAAGCGATCGAGGTGCGCGTTCGCTTCGATCACGCGATCGTACGGTGGGTGCGCGAGCGCCAGCACTATGCTTTTCAGCGCGAAGAGACTGCGCCCGATGGGATCGTGATGACCTATCGAGTTCACCGCCTGTCCGAGTTGACGCCGTGGCTGCTGGGCTGGGGCGCACAAGCCGAAGTGCTCTCGCCGCTGGAACTGCGCGCCGAAATCCGGCAAATTGCTCAACAGGTCGTGGAGATGCTGACATAGGGTTGTCACTCCGCTGCGCTAAACTGAGTTCAAATGACGCGCTGACCTGCCCGCCAAACACTCAGTCTAAGGAGAGACAACATGAGCAACCCTGTAATCGAACTGGTCTCGGTGAAGACCAAACCCGGCGTCGCCGACGCGGATATGCTGCGCGTTTCAGATTCGGTCATGGAGTTTCTGGGCCAATCAACCGGCTTCATCCGCCGCGAGCTGTTCAAGACCGGCGAAAGTCAGTGGCTCGATCTGGTGTACTGGAACAGCCGGGAAGAGGCCGAAGCAGCGATGGCGCAGAGCATGAATCAGCCGTGTGTGCTGGAGATGATGCAGCTGCTGGACGAGAGCAGTATGACCATGCAGCACCTCGATCAAGTGCGCGTCTACAATTAGCGCCGATGCGGCTGGCGCGGGGTTTACTCTTCCGCGCCAGCCGCCATCTTTAGCGAGCACAGCGATGAGTAAACGCAAGTCTGTCACAATAACGGCTGACAGCATCCTCGAAGGGCATGCCCCGCCGGTGCGCGAGATCGTCGAACGGTTGCGGGCGATCATCCGTGCGACAGTGCCGGACGCGATCGAGTCGGCGCACGCGGTGTGGCACAGCCTCAGTTACAAACATCCCGACAGCGGCTACTTTTGCGGCCTCTTCCCGCAGGCCGATCGGGTGGATGTGGCCTTCGAGTTCGGCGTGCTGTTGCCGGATCCCGATCGCGTGTTGGACGGCGATGGCAAGCAAGTGCGCTATCTGCGGTTGAGAGACGAAAGTGAATTGCGCGAGGCGGCCTTCAAGCAGTTGTTGATCGAGGCGATCAGTTTGCCGCCGGGGCGCGAGGCGAAGTTGGCGCTGATCCGGGCGAAGCAACGGATTGGCAGCGGACACATGCGGTGCAGTGCTCCGTAAACGGATGTCCATCTCGGACTAAGTTTGCGGCGTGAGCGGTAGTTCCAGCGTGAGGGTGCTGCCGCCTGCGGAAGTTGCCACGTCGACGCGTCCGCCATGGACGTGTGCGACACTGCGCACGATGGACAGGCCTAGCCCGCTGCCCGGTTGATTGCCCACTGCGCGGCCCCGGAAGAACCGATCAAATAAATGCGATTGATCGATCGGATCGATGCCGGGGCCATCGTCGCTGACCCACAGCTGCACGCTGTTCCTCGACTGCCGCGCGCCGAGGCGGATGTGCCCGCCCGGCGGTGTGAACTTCACGGCATTATCCAACAGATTCGCCAGCGCCAGTTCGACCCACGTTCGAGCGCAGTCAAGCGCGATCGGTTCGGCGGGCCGTTCAATCGAGAGGGTCTGTGCTTTGGCCGTCGCGATCGACTTGAACGGCGACGCGGCCGCTTCGATCAAATCGCCCGCATCCTCAGTCGATCTATCCAGTGTGATCAAGCCTGCGTCAAGTCGCGAGAGATCGAGCAGGTGGCGCGTGATCCATTCGAGGCGGTTGATCTGCGTCTGGCTCTCGACTAGAAATTCAGTGCGTGCGGTTGAGTCGCGCGCGGCGGCGCCCTGCAGCAGTTCGTTGAAGTTCTTCAAGGCGGTGATGGGCGTGCGCAGTTCGTGCGAGGCGTCGGCCACAAAGCGGCGCAGCGCATCACGCTCGGCGGCCAGTGTGGCAAAGTTTTGTTCCAGCCGGTCGGCCATGAGATTGAACTGCTGCGCCAGCTGGCCGAACTCATCGCGCCCTGACACGGTCGCGCGCGCCGATAACTCGCCCGCGCCCATGCGATTTGCCGCGAGTGTCAAGGTGCGCAACGGTTGAGTTAAGCCCCGCCCCATGCCGATGCCGACGATGGCGGCGATGACCGTCGCGGCGAGGCCGGCCAGCAGCAAAGCCTGGCCGGTCGTGGCGATCGTTTCGCGGTTGAAGTTGGGCGCATCGCTGAGGACGACGTAACCGATCGGGCTGGCGACAGAACCGATTGGCGCGGTGACGATTGCGCTGGAGCGGACAATATCAGCTGACGGTGCGGCTTCGTTAGTCGGCGTTTGGTCCGGCGCGATCTCAAACGTCAGGCGATTGCCCCACGGGTCGTGCTCGGCCTGAATGATCGTCACCTGCATTTCAGGCGGCAGTTCACGCAGCAGCGGAAACCGATCGAGCATGGGGCGCGGATCGATCAGTGGATCAAGCGGTAGCAGCGTGATCGCGCCCGCCGAGCTCGAGCCGGAACTAATGATGAACGATTGCGGCGCGATCCACGCCAGTTCGTTGGGGCCGACGGGCGAGCCGGAATCACTCAGCACATTGTGCTGAGCGTCGAGGATGCGCACACGCACGTTGCCCAGAAATGAGGTGGTGCGCGCGAGACTGATCAACTGGGGCTGGTTCCAGTCGCCCGGCAACAGGGCCTGCGCTTGCTGCGCGATCGCTTCGACGTTGGTGTGCAGATAGTCGTGTTCCTGCCGCTCCACATGCTGCTGCACCAGCGATACCGCCAGCACACCAACGACGCTCACGGCCAATACCGTCAACAGCACGTAACTTACAATCAGCCGCCACCGGATCGATCGGGCCATAGGGTACCTCACATCATCATTAGCCGGTGTCATTCCGAGCGGAGCGAGGAATCTCTGGCCCGGCAGTCGGCGTGGCTGGTCGGGCCAGAGATTCCTCGTCGCACACGCCCTGTCCGACGCATCGCGTCGGGGGCGCGCCGGGCGAAACGCTTCTCGGACTGACACTCACCGGGTAAGTTTCTGCCCTCATGCATTTTGCCTGAAGGATGGTCGTCTCGCTATGACGCCGTTTTACAACACATCGTTGCCGATGGGTTTCGTGTCGGGTGTGGTTGGCAGCTCAGGCCAGGCGAAGTCAAAACCCGGCAGTGGAATTTCGGGCAACTGCATGCCGTCAGGCGTTTCACCGTCGAAAGTGCGAACGCCGATGAAGCCCATGACGTTGACGCCGAGATAAGCCTTGCCGTCCTGCTCGCCTAACGTCACTTCAAGCGTCGCGGCTTCCTTATCACCCCGATGATAAACACTCAACTTGATCGTGTCACCGGGCTGTTTGGCCGCAATAGATTCGATCAACGCTTTCGGATCACTGATGGGCTGGTCGTCGATGGCGGTGATCAGATCGCCTTCGGTCAGGCCCGCTTTCTCAGCGGCGCTGTCGGCTTCAACCTGGCCAATGATCGCACCGTTCTGATCCGCGCCGCCGAAATCGAACGGTAATGCTTTGAAGGGCAATTCGCGGTTGAACAGGCGCGCGCCGGGTAAGGCGTTGTAGCCTATGCCGAGATAGGCTTTGCTCTTGTCGTCGGGATTCGCGCCGAGTGTCAATTTCACAGCCCGATCGTCTTCGCCGGCCCGCGCGATCTTCAAAGTGATGGTGTCGCCGGGCTTGTGCTGCGCGATCAGTGTGGCGAGATCGTGTTTGAGATCGATCGCTTGATCATCGACGGCGAGAATGCGATCACCGACCTTCAAACCCGCTTTCTCCGCTGCGCTGCCCGATTGGACTTCGGTGACGATCGCGCCCCCGAATTCAACTGCTCCCGTGCTGAAACTGAACGCCTCAGGCAGCGGTCGATCATCGCCGCCGACGAAGAACTGCATTTCGCCGAAGGCGGCCTGTACGCCCAGATAAGCGCGGCCGTTGCGCTCGGCTAACGTCGCGGTCAGAGTGCGTGCGTCATCGCCGTGGGTGAGGTTCAAGGTAACCTCATCGCCGGCCTTGTGATCTTTCAGCGCCTCGCGCAGATCACTCAGGTTGTTCACGGCCATGTCATCGACCTTGAGCAAGATGTCGCCGCGCTTGAGACCGGCCCTGGCGGCAGGGCCGTCGGCGTCGAGGGCGACGATTACGAGTCCGGCGTCTGTATCGGTTTGTGCTTGCGGCGTTGCCGACTGCTGGGCAGTCGCCGAATCGGTCCGGCTGCCGGCGGCGACACCCAGCGCAAACATCGCCAGCAGCGCCACGGCCAAAACGAGGGCTTTCCAATGTCGAAACATGCTGCTACCTCCATCGAGAAGATGTGTTACGCGGACATCTTATCAAGCGGGCATTGCGGAGCGGTAGCGATCGGGTTAAGATTTCGTAATCTACGGTGAAAATTTGTAGCCCAGCCCGCGCACCGTCACCAGCCAGCGTGGATGGGTGGGATCGGCTTCGATCTTCTCGCGCAGATGGCGCATGTGAACGTCGATGGTGCGATCGTTGCCGATGTCGCCATCGTAGCCCCAGATGGTCTCGATGAGCTGGTCGCGGCTGATCGGCCGATCGGGGTGCGTGACCAACTCGCGTAGCAGCCGGAATTCGATCGGGGTCAAGTTGATCGCCTGATCGCGCCGCTGAACGAGCCAGCGTTCCAGATCGACTTCGATTTCGCCCAGATGCACGCGGCCACCTGGCGCGGCCGAGGCCAGTTCGCCGTAAGCGCGGCGCAACAGGGCGCGCACCCGCGAAATGACTTCGCGCAGACTGTAGGGCTTCACCACGTAATCGTCCGCGCCGAGTTCGAGGCCCAGCACTTTGTCGGTTTCTTCGTCGCGGGCGGTCAACATGAGGATGGGCTGGCGTTTGCCTTCGGCGCGCAGCGTGCGGCACACGTCGTAGCCACTGATGTCGGGCAAGCGGATGTCCAGCAGGATCAGGTTGGGGTCTCTGGCGCGGGCCAGCTCAAGCGCGCGGCGGCCAGTCTCGGCCCACAGGACTTTGAAGCCTTCGTTGGCAAGGCCGTATTCCAGGCTGCGGGCGAGGGCGGGTTCGTCTTCGACGATCAGAATTTTTTCGGCGCTCACCGGACACCACTCAGAGGAAGGGAGTGGTGAAAATTATACTGCGGGCAGATAAAGGGTAGATGAATGCCTGTGAATCAATGCGCCTCAGCGAACACGGCGGCGTTGACGGACTGCACCAGATCGCGCAGAGCAACCGGCTTTATCAGATAGCCTGCGACTGGCAGCGCCATCTTTTCCAGACATTTGGCCAGATCCAGTCTGGCCGAAACAAATATCACCGGGATGGAGCCGGTGCGGCTGTCCGCTTTGAGTTGACGACAGACTTCGAGTCCGTCGAGGTTGGGCATCATGACATCCAATAAGAGAAGCGCCGGCCGTGATGCAAGGGCACACGTCAGGGTCTGTAGCCCGTCGGCAGCCTCAATGACTTCAAAGCCGTTACGTTGCAGGCTCAGTCGGAATAGCCACCTTAAATCGGCATCGTCGTCGGCAATAAGGATGGTTGGTTTCATGAAAACGCCTCCCGAATAATTGAATGATCATCCATTTAACCGATTCCAGCGCGGAATCGGTACGCTCATTTCACAAAATCGGCCGAGCATGGTTATATTGGTTAGACACATCCAGTGGAGCGTAGCGCATGGAGTTTGAAGCGTTAGTGGAGGCGCACAGCGGCGAAATCTTCGCTTATGTATGGCGGTTGCTGAGAGACACCGCCGACGCCGAAGATTGCCTGCAAGAGACGTTCTTGCGCGCGTATCGATCGTTCTCGCGCGTGAAAACAGGCTCGAACTATCGGGCGTGGCTGTACAAGATCGCGACGAACACCGCGCGCACGCACGTGAAGCAGCGCGGACGAATCGCGGCCCGTACGCTCGATCTCGATCCAGAGTTGGAATCTGATCGATTATCGCCGGTCGATCGAGTGGTGCGCCGCGAAACGGTCGAGGCCGTGACGCGTGCCGTCGAAGCGCTGCCGCATCAACAGCGCGCGGCGTTGATCATGCGGCAATATCAAGAGTTAGGCTATGGCGACATCGCGGCGGCGCTGGAGTGCACCGAAGAAGCCGCGCGAGCGAATGTGTATCAGGCGTTGAAG
>JAUQXD010000716.1 GCA_030834835.1 Thermoflexales bacterium
AAAAAGGATCGATACGCCGGTTGCGCAGGAGGGCCAGATCGTGCTGCGCCCGCTGATGGAGTTGACCGCCTCAGCGGATCATCGTGTCTCCGATGGCGCAACCGTGGCCCGGTTCCTGGCTGACCTCAAGAGCGTTTTGGAGAATCCGTATTTGCTGATCTAGCGCCAATTCCTTCGCGCATTTTTGTTCCGAATGACAACGATCATGAAAACGATAACCCGCAGCCTGTTGTCAGGTATATCATGTAAGATGGCAAACAGGCCAGGTGAAATCGTGGTTTCAACAATGATCATGGGGATGCCATGGAGCAGATTAAGACCAATCGGCCAGTTTTGCTAGTGATTGCTTCGTTGGTCATCCTGGCAAGTCTCTTGGGCTTGTTCACGCCAGGTTTCTATGCCAATCGAAATAATGCAATTACCACCTTTGAGATTGCCGGGCAAGACATCGTTTCTCTGGCGAGTGGTGCGTTTTTATTCTTGATTGTCCTGGTTGCGAAGCGGACCAAGCTTTTTCCGGTTATCGTGGCGGGGTTGTTGATCTATACGGCCTATACCTATGCGTACTTTTTGTTTGGTTTAGTTGTTAGCAAGATTTTTGTGGTTTACCTTGTGATTACTGGTTTATCTTTCTATGCCCTCGTTGCCATGCTTATGGCCTTGCCAGGTATAGGCGGGGTAATGGTCGATAGCCGTAGTAGGGCTATAAGCATATATTTGATAGTTGTGATTGCGCTGGTTGGCATTCTGGACAGTAAGGATATTATTGACCAGACGGTTTTAGCCAGTGGGACGCTGGACCCCCGAGGGGCGTTCTATGTTCTGGATTTGGTTTTTCTTTTTCCGGCCATCGGCATCGCAGCTGTACTGAATATCCGAGGGCAGATGACGGGTCGATTCTTTACGGGGGCCTTTCTAATTAAGACGATAACCCTGATGCCCGCCTTGATCTTGTCGGATGTGCTGCATTATGCCAATCGAGGCGTGTTTGTTGATTTTGCATTTGATGTCATTGCTTTTGTCGTGATGGTCAGCGCCATCGTGTACTATTACATCTATCACAAGATGGCGACGAGCACGTAACAACGACGTGCAGCCGGGCCGTTGACTGTGGTTTTGAGCGCCTGTGCTCCGGTCGTCGTCTCGACGTCGACGCTGACCCCCAGTTTCGTCAACAGCCGCTCCCACCCAGGATCCCAACACGCTGGCGGCTGAATTCGACGCCCTGGTACAAAAAGACGCTGAGGCCGGCGTTTTCGAGGGCGCGGTTCCTGGCTGATCTCAAAAACGTGCTGGAAAATCCGTACCTGCTCATCTAGAGGTAGGTTAAGGGTTGGCGGCAGTTCATGGGAGAAAATAATGCCCTCATTGGCCGGTATCAAGCACCTCATCATCGATATGGACGGCGTGCTGTACCACGGCGATCGGGCCATGCCGATGTTATGCGAGTTCTTTGCGTTCCTGCGTGAGCGCCCCATCCCCTTTATCCTCGCGACGAATAACTCGACTCGCACGCCTCAAGAATACGCCGATAAGCTGGCGCGAATGGGCGTGCAGGTCTCTCCGAATGAGATTCTGGTTTCAGGTCAGGCCACAGCGCGTTTTCTGGCGCGCGAATATCCGCGCGGGACACGCGTTCACGTCTTTGGCATGCCCGCGCTTAAACAAGCCATGACCGACGAAGGCTTCGTCCTGGCTGATGACAACGTTCAACTGGTGGTTGCCAGTATGGATCGGGAAGTCACCTACGAAAAGCTCAAACGAGCCACCCTGCTGATCCGCGGCGGCGCTCGTTTCATCGCCACGAACCTTGATCCAACTAATCCATCCGAAGAGGGGCTGATACCAGGCACCGGCTCGATGATCGTCGCGCTCGAGGCAGCTTCCGGCGTGAAGCCGCAGGCTATCGGCAAGCCAGAGCCGACTATGTATCAACTGGCTATGGAACAGATGGGCGCTTACCCTGAGACGACGGCCGCCATCGGCGACCGCTGTGATACCGATATTCTGGGCGGGAAACGTGCCGGCCTTATCACCATCTGCGTGTTGTCGGGTTCGTCCAATCGGACTGAGGCTGAAGCCTACGAATCGGATCTGATCTTTGACGATATTGCGCACCTGTTAGAAATCTGGCGACGCGAGGAAGGAGTCGCATGACATATTTATCGATGACGCACATCTTGCAGCCGTGCGTTGGACAAGACTGGGCCATCGGCGCGTACGACACTTGCAATCTGGAGATCACGCAAGCCATTGTCGATGCAGCGGCGGCCGATCAGGCTCCCGTCATTATCATGATCTACCCGCACCATACACCGCAGGCGGAATGGCCAACCTTGATACGCATCATAGAGTCGGAAGTTGAACGCGCCCGCATCCCGGCCGCGTTGGTGCTCGATCATGCGAAGACGCTCGACCAGATCAAAGGCGCGCTCGAGCTGGGCTTCTCCGGGGTCATGATCGATGCCTCGCTGTTGCCGCTCGATCAAAACATCGCGCTCACCCGTCAGGCCGTCGAGCTGGCTCATGCGCACGGTGTCTCAGTCGAGGCCGAGCTGGGTCACGTGGGCCAGGGCCAGGACACCCTCAGCGCCGATGAGCAGCACGCCCATCTGACGGGCGTCGACGAAGCCGAGCGCTTTGTGAAGGAGACGGGCGTGGACGCGCTCGCCGTTTCGATCGGTACGCTGCACGGGCTGTATCGCGGCACGCCCAAACTGGATTTCGATCGGCTGGCGCACATCCGATCGGTGTGCCCGATCCCGCTGGTGCTGCATGGTGGCTCGGATACGCCCGATCAGGATCTGCGGCGCGCGATCGAAATCGGCATCGACAAGATCAACATCTGGACCGATGTGCGCATCCCATTTCTGCGAACCTTGAAAGAAACGTTGGACGGCCCCATCGAGAAGATCGAAGTGCGTGACGCCATGTCGGCGGCGCGCGCGGCGGCCCGCGAAGTCATTCGCCGCAAGAACCGGCTGTTAGGCGCGGCCGGCAAGGCCAGCCTGTACGTTTAGCACCTGTCACGGAGGTCATTCATGGGACAGTATCTCTTAGGCATTGATAATGGCAGCACCGTCTCAAAGGCTGCGCTGTTTGATCTTCTCGGCAAGGAAATCGCCGTGGCAAGCTGCAAAGGGGATACAGTTTATCCGCATCCCGGCTGGACTGAGCGCGACATGGAAATGCTGTGGCAAAGCACGGCCAGCGCCATCCGCGAGGTGCTCGCCAGATCGGGTGTCCGGCCGGAAGAGATCGCCGGGATCGGCAACACGGGGCACGGCAACGGCGTCTATTTGCTCGACCGGCAAGGCCGGCCGCTCCGCAACGGTATTCAGTCCATGGACTCGCGCGCGGCCGGTGTGGTAGACGGCTGGAATCTGCGCCATCTTCACGCGGAAGTATTCCTGTTTACGATCCAGTCTTTCTGGCCTGCGCAGCCGAACGCGCTGCTCGTCTGGCTTAAGCAGCATGAGCCGCAGAATTACGAACGCGTGGGCGCTATCTTGATGGTTAAGGACTATATCAAATACCGGTTGACCGGCGAGATCACGAGCGATTACACCGACATGAGCGCGACCAGCCTGATCGATGTTCGCAACCGCTGTTACTCGCGCGAGCTCATGGCGCTCTATGATCTCGCCGAAGTCTATGATGCCCTGCCGCCGCTCAAACAGTGCTTTGAAGTGGCGGGGCAGGTTACACGCGCGGCGGCCGAAGCGACCGGGCTAGTCGCGGGCACACCGGTTGTCGGCGGGATGTTCGATGTCGATGCGAGTGCGATCGGGGCTGGCGCGATCAATCCTAATCAAGCTTGCCTCGTCATGGGGAGTTGGAGCATCAACGAAGTTATTACCCAAGACCCGATCGTTGATCCTAACTTGTTCATGACCACTCTCTTTGCCGAACCCGGCTTGTTTCTCACCATCGAAGGCAGCGCCACGTCGGCCACCAACCTGGAATGGTTTGTGAACCAATGTTGCGGCGACGAACGCGCTGAAGCCAAACGACGCGGCATCTCGGTCTATGAGGTGTGCAATGAAGAGGTTGCCAGTTTGCCGCCGGGCAGCACGAACATCATCTTCCATCCGTTTCTTTACGGCTCGAACGTGCAGCCGACAGCGCGGGCGGGATTCTATGGCGTGGCCGGCTGGCACACGCGCGCTCATCTGCTTCGCGCGCTCTATGAGGGGGTCGTGTTCGGGCACTTGAGTCATATTGAGAAACTGCGGGCAGCTGGCGCTCAAATCAACACTGCGCGGCTCGCTGGTGGGGGCTCGCGGAGTCCGGTCTGGTCGCAGATGTTTGCCGATACGATTCAGGTGCCGATGGAAGTCTCGGATGGCAACGAGTTGGGCGCGCGCGGCGCAGCCTTGTCGGCCGGTATTGGCGCCGGCATCTACCACGATTATGCCGAAGCCGCCCGGGCGGCCGTGTCAGTCGTCCGTGTTCATGAGCCGATCGCCGCCAACACGCTCCACTATCTGGCGCGCTATGCCGAATATCAGCGCTTGATTCACGCGATGCAAATGCCGTGGCAAGAGTTGAGCAAACTGAGCTGACCAGATATGAAAGCCATTGTTTTGCGGGAGCCGGGCGGGCCTGAGCAATTGCGCTTGGAAGATGTGCCGCTGCCTGTGCCGGAATGGAATCAAGTTCTGATCAAACTGAAAGCGGCCGCGCT
>JAUQXD010000717.1 GCA_030834835.1 Thermoflexales bacterium
AAGCCTGACCAGCGCGATGACGTGAGCCGCCTGCTGCGCGAGCGCGCGCCGCACGCCGGTCTGAAACTCGACTGGCCGGCGGGCCAGGTCTTCTCGGTCAGCCTGACGCCGGTGTGGCGCAGTCCCGGGCGGCTGCTCGGCATGGTGACCGTCATCCGCGACGTGACCCGTGAGGCCCAACTCGAACGGCTGAAAAGCACCTTCGTCTCGATGGTGTCGCACGAACTGCGGACGCCGCTGGTCGCCATCCTGAGTCAGATCGAACTGCTGAATCTCGGTCTGCTCGATCCGCTGACCGACCCGCCGGAAGCCGCGTTTGACCGGATTGCGGCCCAGGCCCAGCGTCTGCTGCTGGTGGTCAACGATCTGCTGGATGAAGCCCAGATCGAGTCCGGTCAATGGCTGGCGCTGAAGCCAGGCGTGTTCGCTCCGGCCGAGTTGATCGCCAACCTGCGCGCCATCCTGGACGAACTCACCCGGACCCGGCCCCTGACGCTGGCCTATGAGGTGGCCGCCGACCTCCCTGACCGATTGGCCGGCGACCCGCAGCGGCTGCTTCAATTGCTGATCAACCTGGCGGGCAACGCGGTCAAGTTCACCAATCAGGGCGAGGTGCGCGTGACTATCGACCGGCTCGACGCCGACCACTGGCGAATTCAGGTCGCCGACACCGGCCCCGGTATCGCCGCCGGGGATCAGGCCCGCCTTTTCGAGCCCTTCCAGCGGGTTGGACCGCAGGGCGGCGTAGGGTTGGGCCTGGCGATCGTCAAGCATCTGGTCGGCCTGATGCAGGGCGAACTGCACCTGTCGAGTGTGGTCGGTGAGGGCAGCGTCTTCAGCGTGCGGCTGCCGCTGGTTAAAGCGCCGACCGTAGGCGGGGTCACGCCATCGCCGCTGACAATGGACAGCCCCGCCGCGCGGCTGTGGATCAGCGAGCCTGGCTCGCGATTAGGAGCAGAGGCTTAACATGCGCGCCCACCCGCCGATCATCGCCAGTCTGGGTTTGGCCGTCCTCATTCTTTTGAGTCGAACCGTGTCGCCGACGGCGCTGGCCCAGACGCCGCCGACGAAGACGCCGTTCGGTCAACTGCCGACCAAAACGGCGATCCCGGACACTTTGCCCACCAAACCACCAGCGGCGACGCCGACTATCACAGTTCCGACGAACACGCCCAATGTGCCTCCGACCAAGACGCCGTTTCCAACGTTGACGCCCATTCCAGCCGCAACCCTCGCCGGCTCAACGCCACCTGCGGCCTTGCCGCTGAGCGGTGCGTCCGCGCTGTCAGCCACATTCACCCCGCTGCCGCTGGCCGCAGGGGTGCCCACGATCGACAGCCCGTCACCGATTGCAGTCACACCGACCCTGAGCGCTGATCCGATGTCGCCCCCGTCCACTGACCGCGCGCCGGATCAGTCGGTCGCCGCCGGTACCCTCCCGCCCATGTCACCGGTCGTCACGCAGGTGGTGAATTTGTCCGGGCTGATTTTCGGACTGGTGGTGCTCGGAGTCTCCATCTGGTTCGGACTGGTGCAGGTCGGCCGCATGATCACGCGTGAGATCCGCACCGTCTCACTCGCCAATCTGCGGCTTCAATATGAAGCGGATCGGATCGCGCGACAGGGCAAGGTCCTGTTCCGAAGCGATGCGGATGTGATTGCCTTGCTCTCGCAAACCATCCTCGACGCGACGGGCGCGAGTGTTCCGGTGAGGCTGCTCGCCGACGGCCTCCTCCTGTCGCCGCCGCTGTTGGCCGTCACTGATCCCGACCAGACCCGCTACCTCTTTTCACCTGTCGCACCGGATCAACTGCGCACCCTCCAGCGCCGTCATGGGCTGGCGCAATTCGTCATCGGTCGCTCCGGGCGGCTGGCTTCATATTCGCTGGATGCGCTCACCAGCACGCCGTTTATCGCCGATGATCTGCGCAGCGCGCTGGAGTATCTGGCCACCCGCTATCAAGTCCCGCGGCGGCCGCTGCCCCGATCGGATCGCTGGTATCTGTATGTGGCGCGCTCGCAGCCGGATCAGGGTCGTCTGCCAAGTCGATTCCGCAGCCAATTCAAAGCGGGTCAGAGGCGATCGTTGGAAGCCGTGCGGGGTTGGCTGAGAGGGGGGACCGCCCGGTCAACGCCGCCTACGCGCTCTGCCGCACCGCCGGATAATTCACCCCAGCCAGGAGACTAACACCATGCCGTACACGCTGATCGATCAGGGACTGCGGGTCACCTCGGCCCTCTCCGCCGTGGCAACGGGCTGCTGTCTGCGTTACGGGGTGTTTGCCCAAGTTCGCCGGCAGCGCCCGGCCGACCTTCAATTGGACGCCGAAACCATCGACCCGGCCAACGCGTTCTACACCTTCTACGATCTGTATCGCACGCTGGTGCTGTCGAACAACGAGGACATGACCCAGCCGGTCGAGTCCTGGTTGGTCTGCCGGGTCGCCGTCCCGGAGCCCGCCGAGCACTATTTCCTGCGCGGCTTCAGCCGCTGGTCAGTCGAGTGGGTCGAGGTCGTCTACCCCGGCGCGGCGCTGGTGCTCAATGACCCGGCGCTGCTGGCCCTGCAAACCATCGAGGGGCTGCGGGAGGACTCCCTCGACGCGAGTGCGCTGCCGGGGGCGGTGCGCCTGAGCGCGCAGCCCAACACGGTGCCGCTGGACCTCGTCGCCCGGCAGTATGCGCGGGCGAAGGCCGGGCTGGGCTCCGTTTCGCTGCAGAACGCCTTACAGAAGTGGGGCGCGCATCTCGGGCCCGATCATTTGTTTTGAGATCTCACGCGGGTTGCCCGGTTCAGATGACTGGTTCTGAGCCGAATACGATTCCAATCTTGCCACAGGAGGGTGACATGTTGTCCATTCGTTCTCGACGTTGGTTGCATGCGGGGGTTGTCGTAGTTATCGGGTTGCTTTTCCTGTCCGTCCCACTGGCCCTGGCGCGCAGCGGCGGCGATTTCACTTCGATTCAAGCAGCTCCAAACAGCATCACGCCAGCGACATCTTTGAATCCCCGTTTGATCGTAGTCGCGCCACGTATCTATTCAGATTCGATCGCCCTGAAGCCTTACGTTGATATTCAAGGCTCAGGCGAAGGCTTGACCCCTGGCACACACCATCGCCTGCAAGACCTCGTTGGAAATCCGATCTTTGTCAATCCCGGGGTCAGCAACTATCATGTACTTGACACCCCGGCGGCGGTCGAGCGCGGTGCTGATGCGTATCAGGGGCCGGGCATTACGCTCACCGCGCCGTCGGACAACCAGATCATCAGCAGCACCCGGCTGCTAGTTGCGGGTCAGAGGGATCCAGCCGCTCAACTGGCCCTAATCGAGGTCTCGCTCGATGACGGCGCGTCGTGGGCGGCGACCACGGGGACGACGACGACCTTCGCTTACACCTGGACCGTGCCGCTCGAAGATGGAGTGTCCCACCGGATTCAACTCCGTCTCACGGATCAGCTGGGCAATATCGCCTTCGCCACGCCGGTCTCGATTACGGTCGATCGAATCGCGCCGCAAGCCAGCCTGCTCGACCCAGTGCCCGGCCAGGTGATTCGTAGCCATGCGTATATCTTGAGTGGCAAAGATCAGGATGGAGTGGGGGTGAGGGGTGTTCAGGTATCCACCGATGGCGGCGCGACGTGGGCAGAGGCCAGCCTCGGCGATCGGGTCTGGTCATACAACTGGACGATCCCGGCTGAAGACGGCGTGAGTCATCTGTTACGCTTGATCGGTACCGACATGGCCGGCAACTCCAGTCCGCCGCTCTCAACGATGCCCGTGTATGTGGACAACGTGCCACCGCTGATCAGTTTCAGCAATCTGCCCGTGGGCGGCGTGATGACAATTTCTAGCCACACCTTTACCGTGATCGGCACGAGCCGCGGCGCGTTGACCACTACCCTGGAACGGGATGGCGTGCCCCAGGCGGTCGTCGTGGTCAACAACACCTTCACCCGCACGCTGTCGTTGCCAACCGGCACCTACACGCTGCGTATCATCGCCGTCGATGCCGTCGGCAATTCGAGCGCCGTTACGACGACACTCATCGTCAGCCCGCAGTCGCCGGGGCCGCAGCGCGTCTTCCTGCCGGTCGTTTCGCACAATTTCGATATTGTTCAGGATGCCTATGAAATAGACGATACGTTCTCCGCTGCGCCGCCCATCTTGCCCGATGGCTCCCTCCAGCATCGCAATTTCTATCCGACTAACGATGTGGATTGGGCGCGGCTCGAGGTATCACCCGGCACCTATCTCATCACCACCAGCGGGCTGGCCGCAGATACAGACACTGTGTTGCGGTTGTACGCGGCAAATGGTGTTACCCGGCTAGCCGAAAACGATGACTGCACAGGATACACCCGCGCCTCATGTCTGACCTGGACGGCCAGTACGGCCACCACCCTGTATATTCAGATCATACCTTACAACGCGCCGTCGGTCGGCGCCGATCGCTGGTACGACCTGTCGGTGGTGATACCCTGACCGTAACAGCTGGTCAGTCAGCCATGACCTGAACGTGCACGGTGCGATTTCTATTCTGTCAGTGATGTGAAGTGGGTGCGATTGGGCCGGGAGCGTACTCTATCGCGACAAGTGTGCGAGACAATCTCTATCCGGACACGATTATGGCAGTGTATGCTAACAACGGCTTAACCCAATTGGCCTTCAATGATGACTGCACGGGTTTTACGCGCGCTAGTTGCCTCACCTGTACATCGAGCATGTCGGCGACATTACCTTAATAGTTGTAACCGTATAACGTGGATCGGGACAGATAGTTGGTATGGGCTGGCGGTAGTCAGGCAGTAGGGTCGTACGCAATCTGAGTGAGCCTTGCCGGAATGAAGACCCATTGCGTAGAGCATTGGGTCTTCGTTTTGTGTGAACAGGCACTCCCCGGATCCGACTGGACGCAAAAAAACTGTAACAGAATTATCACAGCACGCGGCCTCAACTCATGATACATTGATGCGCAATCATCCGGCAGAATCACTGGGCGAGAAAGTTGTTTGATCAATATGAACGCTAAGCAAGGGAGCGCGACTATGAACGTGAACCATCCACCGGTGAATCAGCTGCAACTGCGCGGGTGCGTGATCGCCCCGGCGCAACTGTTTCTGAATCGACGCGGCCTGCCCCGGCTGACGTTTCGGCTGGAAGTCCGCTGCGATGATCGCGACCTGCCGCCCAAGAAACCGGCTGGCGTGGACTACTTCTCAGTCGTCGCCTTTGGGCCGGCGTTCATTTCGCTGCAAGCGCAGCTGATCGTCGGGCGGGAGGTTCACCTCACGGGCCGGCTGCGCAGCCGTGACATCGAGAGCAACGGCGTGCCGCGCGTGGTCATCGAAGTAGTGGCGAAAGAGATCATTCCGCTGGGGAGCGTCGCGCCATGAGACGCCTCGACATCACGCTATCGGCGTCGACGCTGCGGACGGGTCTGGTGATCGTCGGGCTGACCCTCGTGCTCGGACTGGGTTTGATCGGCGTGGTCAGCAGCCCCGTCGTCGACGGCCATCCCGTCCTGTTGACACGCGAGCGGCTGGCGATCAAGCGCTATCTCGACGCGGCAGCCGACTGGTCTGTGCGCCTGGGCGATGTCGCGCACCAATTTGATGGCCTGTTCATGGCCCCGATGATCGCTGGGCCTCCCCCGCTCACGCCGACGCAACCTGTTTCAATCAGTGCGGCCTCGGTGCCGACCATCACGCTGCCGACGGCCGTGCCCCTCCCGCCGCAGACACCTCTGGCTTTCCCCGCGAACCCCGCCAGTCAGCCCGTCGGGCTGTATGACCGGGCACACGCGGCTGAGCAGGCCGTCCACGATTTGCAGACGATCGAGACCGAACAGCAGCGGATCGAAATTCCAGCGGCGCTGAGTGGGCTGCACACTCTGGCACAGACGGCCTTGCAGGCGACCGCGCGCTGGGCGGCGGCCCTGCTCGACGACATCGGAGCGCCGTCGCCGGCCAATCAGGCGGCGGTCGAGAGCGAGCGACAGACGGCGCTGGCGGCGCTCACGGCTTTCCGTGACGCGCTGGCCCGGCCCGGTACAGGAGATACGGAACCATGAGCAATCAAGAGCAGTTGTTGCGCGGGCAGTTGGGTCTGGCGAATTCCGGTTACGAGGCTGAACGCCAGATGCGGCTGCTGACCGAACGGCGCACGGCGCGGCTGCGAGTCCTGTTCTATGATCTGGCGGTGCGGCTAGTCCCGGCCGATCTGGACAATCTGCGCAAGGAACGCGGCGAAGTGGAGAATCCCCAGGTGCTGTCGGATGAGGACCTGGCGCAGTGGCTCAAGCAGACGCTCGACGGCTACCTGTTCCACTACCGCCAGTTGATCAGCGGCCGCGAAGCGAACTACCTCGCCCGGCTGAAAGGCGAGCATGATCAGGCCCGTCACGACGCCGAACAGGCGAAGGCCCTGCTGGATCAGGTCAGGGCCGATCTACGGGCAGCCACCGAGCGCGGTGACACACTCGCCGGGAAGTTGTCGGCGCTCCAAACGGAACACGCCGACGTGGTGGCAAATCTCGATACTAGCCGCACCCTGTATCAACAGGCTCGCGCCGAACTGATGACGGCCCGGCAGCAATTGGCGCAACAGACCACTGACACTACGCCAGCTAATCCAGTGATCGAATCAACGGCTGGCCCAATCGCTGAAGCCACGGATGCAGATGCAGCGGGTACACAACCGCTGTGGCCCGTCACTGTCCTTAAGCTGTCGGATGCGCCACTGGTCGATTATCCGGCGCCTTCCGACCAGACGCCGGCCTGGTACGCGAACTGGCTGGCGACGACGAAACTGGAAGAACGTGATCGGCAGAGCGCCGTCATTCACCTCCTGGCAACTGGTCAGGCGTTTTTCCGGATCGAAGTTATCGAGCAGCTCCACGCTCGCAGGTTGATCCATGAGCCCGATCTGGACCATCCGACCGGCGGCACGAATCGCCTGTTCAGCCAATTGATCAGCACCGGCTTCATTGAAGAGATCGACGGCGGTTATGGTTCCAGTGTGCCGGCGGCCCTCAGCCTCACGGCTCAAGGGCGCGAGGCGTACCAAGTGTTCTTTGGCGGGGACCTGCCCGAGTCCATCTTCGCGCGCCTGGCGCGGCGGCATAAGACCCCGGAGCACACCGTCCTCAATCTGCTGGCGCGCCGGGTGCTGTTGAAGTTCGGCTTTCAGTCCGTCGAGCTATTTCCCGAACGGGTCCCGCTAACGGAGGGCGCACCCGCCGAGCCGGACCTGACCGCAATCGCGCCGGATGGTCAGACCATCTACCTGGAGTGCGAGCGCGGGGTCACCGTCCGGTCTGCCGAAAAACGCGATGCCAAATGGAACCGCACCGCCGAACTGAGCCGGGGCCACCTGTATCTGTTCGTGCCCCACAAAACGGCCCGGAGCGCGGTGTACGGCGAACTGTCGCAGTGGCTGTATCAGGCCGGCGACCGCTGGCCGAAAGTCGAACTGCATTTCTGTGAGTATTCCAAAGCCCTGACCGCGCCGACGATCTGGACCTACTCCACTACCGTCAGCCGCTAGGAGGAATCTGATGACACTCCGCACTTTCACCCTGACCGAAGCCAGCCGCTCCGCCGCCGGACTGGAGGCCGCCCTCCGAGAGCGCGGTCTGGCGATTCTGGCCCAGCGCGGCAAGCGCACCCTGGCCGCCGTCGATCTGCCGCTGCTGATTCGCCTGCTCCAGGTCGTGAATCAGGTCAGTCAGATCATCAATACGCCGGGGTTGACCCGCCTGTTCGAAGTGACGGGCTTGCTGTCGCAGTCCATCGTCGCCATGGATGGGTCATTGCTTGAAAATCCGTCATGGCCGGCCCAGACTCTGGCCGACATCGAGGCCGCGCTGCATCCCGGCGAGTCTGAGGACGCCGGTTAACCCTGCGTTCGAGCGTCCGCCAACCGATCGCGAACTACATTTCGAGGGCTGTTTTCGCGTCTGAACTGTATTTCAGGCGTCCGCCAGGGCCTCGAAACCGTTCGCCAATTCGACATCGATCAAGGCCGAAATGTATTTCGACCCCCGTTTTCGGGCTTGAAATGTATTTCAGGCGTCCGCCAGATTTTGGCGGACGCCGGAGATACACTATAGTCTGGCATTCGCCAATTTGTTTGGATTGTTCGGGCTGAACTACATTTCGAGGTTTGCGATTCAGCCGCGGGCCGTCAACGTCGGGAATAAGCCGTGGTGCGGCTCGCTGTGTAAGCCCGTGTGAGCCTGACCGGGCCGCGCAATCCGATCGAGGATTCACCACATGCGGGATCGGATTGCGCGGCGCAGCGGCTGGCCTGGGCCATCGCCGGCCGCAACAGCAGCCAGTGTGGACCACCGCGCTACAGTCGTGGCGATCGTATCAGTCGTCCATCAGGCGGTGCGCGCAGTTGACCATGAGCAAGCCGCCGTTTTGTTCAACGCCCGCGACCCCGGATAGATCGTCTCCGTAACGCAATCGTAACTTGACACAGCCTGATCCGGCTCTATCATTTAGAACACCCGTTCTGAATGGATTCAGGGATGCGCTTCGCCTGCCTACTCGTCGAACATCTCCCAACACGTGTTGAGATACTTCAGGCCTCGTCTCTACGCGGCCAGCCGGTGGTCGTGCTGCGCGACTGGGACGGGCGTGTGCTGGATGCCTCACCGGAAGCCATGACGACCGGGATAGCCGTGGGCGACACCCGACAGCGCGTCGAGCAACTCTGCCCACAGGCCGTCAGCCTCACCGCGAATGAAGCCCTGTATCAGTCCCATCAAGTCACCCTCCGCAATCTCCTCGCCCAATTCGCCAGCGCCGTCGAGAGCGGCGACTGGGGCGAACTGACCATCGACATCAGCGCGCTGGCGCGGACCTTCCCAACCGAAGACGCCCTCGCCTTGAGTCTCATTCAACAGGCTGATCAGATCACCCCCTTGGGGCCGATCCTGGGCGTGGCCTCCAGCAAATTCGTGGCCCAACAGGCTGCCTGGCAGGTCAGCGAGCAGGCCGGTCGGATCATGCTGGTGCCCACTGGCGGTGAGCGACACTTCCTTGACCCGCTGCCCTTGAAGGTGCTGCCCGATCCGCCCGTCGAGATGCTGCGCCGGCTGCATCTGTTCGGCATCACCACGCTGGGCGGCTTTGCACAACTGCCGCACGCTGCCGTCGTCTTGCAGTTCGGTTCAGACCTGGCCTTCTATCACGACCTTGCGCGCGGCATCGATCCGCGCCCATTGGTGCCCTATGCGCCGCCGCCCAGCCTCAGCCGTACGTTGAGTCTGCCCGAATCACTTTCCGATCGAGCCATGGTGTTGTCTGGCGTTGAGCGACTGGCGACCCGCCTGGCCCAGCGGCTCAGCGATCTGGGCTATCACGCCCTGGCGCTGTCGCTCATCGTGAAGACTGCCGATCGGCGCGACCATTCGACGGGTGCTAGTGTGAAGCCCTCATCGGCAGACTCGGAACAACTCCGCCGTCTGGCTGGTCGGCTCCTAGGTAAGTTGTCTTTCGAGGCTGACGTCATCAACCTCACCCTCACGGCTTATCCGTTGCGCGAGTGGCAGCATGGCGCGCGGCAACTGTCCCTGTTGGATGCTGACGTCCAGCCGCGCCTCGCCCAACTCCGGGCGGCGATCCGGGTCTTGCAGCAGCGCTTCGGGGAGGCCATTGTGCGGCTCGCCAGCCTGGTCGGGCCGCCGCTGCCTCTGCCGATCAAAGTCAATCTCGCACCCAACGGCATCCCTGCCGTGCTCGGCTGGGGCGGTTGGTCGCGCCGCGTGGTCAACATCTATGAATACTGGCGCGAACGACAGACCTGGTGGGAGCGGCCCACCGCCCGCGATTACTACCAACTCACGATCGAGGACGGCACACCCTTCACGATCTTTCATGACGAACAGCAGCGCTGGTTCCTCGATCGGCAGCGGCGGTGAGCGGCGTGTATGTCGAACTGCACGCCCACTCCTACTACTCCTTGCTCGACGGCGTGCCCTCGCCCGAAGACCTGGTGCAGCGCGCCGCCGAGGTTGACATGCCGGCGCTGGCCCTGACCGATCATGATGCGCTCTACGGTGCGCCGCGTTTCGATCGGGCCGCGCGGCAGGCGGGGATCAAGCCGATTTTCGGCACGGAGATCACGCTCGTCAACGGCGGCGGCCACCTTTCCCTGCTGGCCGAGAACGACACAGGCTACGCCAACCTGTGCCGCTTGATCACGCTGGCCCGGCGCGATCAGCAGAAGGGCTTCGCGGCTTTGCCGTGGCGGTTGCTGGCGAATCATCACGACGGGCTGATCGCGCTATCGGGTTGCCGGCGCAGTGAGATCGCCCGCGCCCTGCTTGATCGGAATCCAACGAAAGCCCAGCACGCGGCCGAGCGCTTTGCCTCGATCTTTGGGCGTGGCAACTTCTTTCTGGAGATGCAGAGTCATTACGAGCGCGGCGATCGGCGACTGAATACGGGACTGGCCGAACTGGGGCAGCGGTTGAAGATACCGCTGGTGGCGACGGGCAACGTGCATTATCTCGACCCCGACGACGCTCCGCTGCATGACGTGCTCACCTGCATCCGCCATCGCGTATCGCTGACACAGGCGAATGGCCTACTGCGTTCCAACAGCGAATATGGCTTTCGTTCGCCGCGTGACGTGGCGGCTCTATACGCTGAATGGCCGGATGCCCTGCGCGCCACCCTCGACATTGCGGAGCGCTGCCATGCGCGGCTGCCGCTCGGGCCGCAGAGTTTGCCCACCTTGCCCACACCCGGCGGCACCCCGCCGATCGTTTATCTCCGGCAACTGTGCCAGATTGCACTGAATCAGCATGGTGATCTCCGCAGGCCGCGCGCCGAATATCAGGCCGCACTTGATCACGAACTGCGCATCATCGAGGAGCAAGGGCTGACTGACTACTTCCTGATCGTGCATGATCTGGTGCGCTTCGCCCGCTCGCAGAACATCCTGTGTCAGGGGCGCGGCAGCGCCGCCAACTCGCTCGTGGCCTATCTGCTCGGTATCACGCCGATCGATCCGTTGTCGATCGGGCTGGTCTTCGAGCGCTTCCTCTCGGCTGAACGCGCGACCGCCCCGGACATCGATATTGATTTCGTAGCGGGAACGGCTCGCGAGACCGTGATTCAACACCTTTACCAGAAATATGGACACGACCACACGGCGATGGCGTGCACGGTCGTTACGTTTGGGGCTAAGCAAGCCGTGCGCGATGTGGGCATGGCGCTGGGCTTTTCAACCGAAACGATCGATCGCGTGAGTGACAGCCTCGATGTGCAGTCATCGGCCGATCTGTCGGCCTCGTCCAGTCTGCGATCAACGTTCGGAGCACAACTCGATGCTCCGCGCTGGCAACAATGGTTGACGCTGGCCTCAACCCTTCAAGGGTATCCTCGTCATTTGGGGATTCATAGTGGCGGCTTTGTGATTAGCGGCTCGCCACTCATCGATCAGATTCCGGTCGAACCCGCGACCATGATGGAGAGATTTGTTACCCAATGGGATAAAGACGCGCTGGAGATGGTCGGCTGGGTTAAACTTGATGTACTTGGCTTGCGCATGTTGGCGGCGATCTCGGATGCCTGCGACCTCATCGAGCAGCAGACGGGGCAGCGCCCCGATCTCAATGCGCTGCGCTTCGATGATAAGCGCGTCTTCGATATGATCTGTCGCGGCGAGACCGTTGCTGTGTTTCAAGTTGAGAGCCGTGCGCAAGCCTCGTTGATCCCGCGCTTCCAGCCACGCTCGTTCGCTGATCTCACGGTCGAGATCGCGCTGATTCGGCCTGGCCCTGTTCAGGCGAATATGGTGCAGCCTTATCTACGGCGACGTAGCGGCGAAGAGCGTGTGACCTATCTGCATCCGCTGCTCAAACCGGCCCTTGAAGAAACACATGGAGTTATCTTGTTTCAGGAACAAGTGCTCAAGGTCGCCAGAGATCTGGCGGGCTTCACGCCTGGCGAAGGCGAACTGCTACGACGGGCACTCAGTTACAAACATGCCGATCAGCAAATCGAACTCTTCCGCGAAAAGTTCATCGTTGGCGCGCAGAGCAAAGGCGTCACGAAGAAGATCGCTGAACTGGCCTTCAACCAGCTGAAGGCCTTCGGGGGTTATTCGTTTAGCAAGGCCCACAGCGCCGCCTTCGCCGTGATCACGTACTGGTCGGCGTGGCTGCGTTGTTATCATCCCATCGCCTTCTTCGTGGGAATTCTGCGACATCAGCCGATGGGCTTCTATCCCAAGCACGTGGTGATCAGCGACGCGCAGCGGGTGAGTGTGAAGTTCCTGCCAGTTGATCTCCGCTACTCACAATCTGAAGTCTCGGTTGAAGGCCAGGCCATTCGCCTGAGCCTGAGCGATGTGCATGGCTTCGGCCCGGAGCAGATCGAGATCATCGAGGCCGAGCGGCAGCGCGGGCCGTTTCGCTCGTTGAACGATGTGGTGAAACGCACCTCACTGGATCGACCGCACGTCGAGGCGCTGGTGTTATCCGGCGCGCTGGATTATCTCGGTGAGCGTCGTCAGTTGCTGTGGGACATCGCCGAAGCCTTCCGTCTGGCAAAGCGCCCGCGCGAACTGAAATTGATCAGTCCCGATGAGCGCGCAAAGTTGCCGCGCATGGACGACACGACTCGCCTGTCAACGACCTTTGCTTTCACGGGCACCAGTCTGGACGGGCATCTGACTGAACTGCGCCGCGATGCCTTCACAAAGGCCGGGGCGACTTCGATCAATGAACTTGGACGTTTGAAGCATGGTCAAACCGTGAAGATCGGCGGCTTGATCGTCGCGCGTCAGCATCCGCCAACGGCGAAAGGCTTCGCATTCTTAGCCATGGAGGACCCAGGTGGCATGGTCAATGTGGTCTTATCGCCAGATGTGTATGCTGCCAGCCGCGAAGCGCTTCACGGGGCGTTTGTGTTGATCGAGGGTGTGGTGCAGAAGGATCATGGGGCGATCAATGTGATTGCAACTACGGTGAACAGTCTATAGGATCGCAACAGCAATTTGCGCCGCTTGAACAACCGAAGCCATTATCGTATGACCAGCGCGGAAGATGATTCAAAACTCTATTTGGGAAGCGCGCGAATCGTGTCCAGATTCAACTCCCCCTTCGCGCCCCAGCCTCGCGTACCCTCAGGTATTATCGGGCGAAATTGCTCATACAGCGTGTAGGCTTTGGCGGCCAGCTCATCAGGTTTGTAAGCTTTCGCCAACTTTTCCATCGCCGCCTGAACATCCGCCAGGTCCTGGCCGAATTTCTGCTCCAAATACCGCTGGACACTCGCCGGATCGACGGGTTTGCCTTTCGTTGTCGCGCGCACACCCTGAGGCGTCTGCACTGTCGGCACGGATCGACCGAGGATCGCCACGCTGAATTGCTCATCAGGTTTGTGCGCTTTGGAGACGGCTGCAGCGGGTGGGTCTTTCGGCTTTTCGAAAATACCCAGCCGTTGTCCTTTGGCCTGGGCATTCAAGCCGGCAACGCTCTTGCCCAAGGTCAGGGCCGTGTCACGATCGAAGCCGAGCCGCTCGGCCACCACTGTCGCCCACAGCGTTAAGACAGGGGCGCGATTGATCTTCATGATTCTTTGCGTCATCGTCTCTTCTCCAGTGAATGGTAAGCCAGCCGGCTACGCCTGGACATCCGGCCTATTCTCGCGCCGCCTGTTGAATGAGTTCGCGCAGGACGGAACGGTGACAATGGCTTTCATCCTCACAGAAGCAACCGATGCTGATCGGCATGCGCTTCGCCATTGCGGCGAGCAATTCGATGGCGTGCCGGCTGTCAGGCTGCTTCATCTCGTGACGGTAGCGCTCGACGAATCTTGTCCAGCGCGTCTCAGGCTGCTCGTGTACCCAGCGCAGTAGTTCGGCACTGGGCGCGACATTGGGAAACCAGACATCCAAGAAATCCCGTCGCGCGTAGTCTGCTTTGCGCACGCCGCGCGGCAGATGACGCACCACGCCCACCCGCATCCCCTCGCCGCGCTTACGCGGTATGCCGAGTCGATAAGTGTGCAGTTTCAGCATAGTCAATCCTCCTCTGGCACAGGTCGCTTTGAAGGTCAACGTGCGAGGTCGCCACTCAGCGTGACGACCTTGTCTCCGGCCGCATCGTGAGGGTAACAAAAGAATACCATACGTCAACTACTTGTGCCGTAATTGGAGCCACCGCGGAATCGGCGGACGTTTGACTACTCCCTGCTCGTCTCAAAGCATACTGATAACAACCTCGTCTCAGGAGGCTCGTCAACCGCGGCCTGTGTTTCACCGGCCGCGTCTCAACCTACTCCACCACCATCTCATCGGAGCGCGTCGAACTGCCCTTGCCCGTAATGCTGCGACTTGCCGCCATCATCGCCGACGACATCGACGCCCGCCGCGCAGCCGCGCCGGCGCAGGCGGACGACGAGGAATAGCGACAAGGCCGGAGGCGCGTGGCCCGCGCCTCCGGCCTTGTCGTCAGATGCTTGTCAGTCATTCCGCCGTTGTGGAAGACTTGCGTCATGTTGCAGAACGAAAGAAGAGTATACTACTTACAACATCGGTTCGAACCCAAATGGGAGTTCGTTACTCATGCAACAAGGGGGCAACCATGAACCCGGAAATCGTATACCAAACGCTACGACAGGAACTCCTTGAGGCCTATACTCGGCAGGTAAACCTGGTTTCTTTCGCATTCACTGCCTCGGTTGCGCTGATCGGATATTCCCTTGTTGCATCGACACCAAATCCATTGGTGTTCCTCCTTCCCCTCTTGATTTTGGCGCTGCTGCTTGTGCAACTCAACAATACCGGCTACACAATCTTCACGATTAGTGTCTACATCCGCGTGTTCATTGAGCGCCGGTACAACATCCCTCCATGGGAAACGCAGATAAGCACATTGCGTTCCGTTCTCCGCAAAACAAGGCCTTTCGATCCCCTTCGGCCGTATAGCCCTGTCACCTTATACGATACAGTCCTATATGCAGTGGCTGCGACAGTAATGGGGGGAATCTGTATTGGACTATCCTACTTTAACTCCGGACAGCTGCCTGAGCAATTGATAACCGTTGCTGTTGCGGCAGTATGGGTTGCTATCTGCGTGTTCGCTTTCCGCCCTCTCTTGTACGTCAACTCGGGCAAGTATGAGGAGGATTTGGAGAAGGAATGGACGGCACTCAAGACACACCGAAGCGCCGAAGGCCGAACTATCGCCTAAACGGCTGTGCTGCGAACCGCGGCAGGTCGTTGTGTCCGCTTTCCTCGCCCTGAGCGGGCGAGGAAAGCAGTGAAGGTCGTAGCCTTGTAGGAGGCGAGAGAACCATGGATATCGCAAGTATTGCCGCGCTGATAACGGCTTTCATCTCGTTGGGCGTTGCCATTGGTACGTGGCGCCGTGGGAACAGAGAGCTAGATCTGAAAACAAGAGAACTGGATGCAGCCACAAAAAAGTTGGAGAACGACACCAACACGGAGTTGCGAAAACTGCGGGCCGAAATTCAGCAGACCTATGCTGGGCTGCTTCTCGAAAAGCGACTTGAGGTATATCCGGCTTTGTATCAGTTCTTGAGCAGATTCATCAAGGTTATTGAGTTCAGCGTCGTAACAAAAAACGCTCTCCAAGAATTGCGTACCAATATCGAACTATGGGACTCTCAATACTCGATCTACTTCACTGGACAGACAGCTGATGTCTTTCATGAGTTTCGCATGACGATTGCAGAACTTTCTGAATTGTCAGATGAAGACATCCAATTGAA
>JAUQXD010000718.1 GCA_030834835.1 Thermoflexales bacterium
CGCTGAAGTGCGGCAGAATCCCAACGCTATTGGCTACGACGGGCTGGGCTACATCACGACGGAAGTGAAGACGCTGGCCATTGCGCCGAAAGACGGCGACGAGTATGTAAAACCCAGCGTCGCCTCCGTCAACGACGGCAAATATCCCATTGCGCGCCCATTGTTCATGTACACGCCCGGCGCGCCGACCGGCGACGTGAAAGTGTATATTGACTGGATTACGGGCCCGGCCGGACAAGAGATCGTCAATCAGCTGGGCTTCGTGCCGCTGAAGTGATTGGCTATGACACCCACTGCTTTACCTCCTAAGCGCACTGCGTGGATCGAAGTTGCCGCCGAAAGCGCCATCAAGGCGAGCGGCGCGGTGGCTATTGCGTTTGTCGTGCTGATTTTTGCCTTCCTGCTGCGCGAAGGTCTGCCCGCGTTTACCGAAGCCCCGCTCGATAGTCTGTTCAGCACCCGCTGGTATCCGATCGAGGATTATTTTGGCCTACTGCCGCTGATCCTGGGATCGGTGATCGTCACGCTGGGCGCGGCGCTCATCGCCATGCCGATCGGTCTGCTGACGGCCGTTTTCATCGCGGAGATCGCGCCACGCTGGCTGCGCGAGATTCTCAAGCCGATGATCGAGATCGTGGCCGGGATTCCATCGGTGGTGCTGGGTTTCTTTGGCGTCGTAGCCCTGTCAAACTTCGTGCGCGAGACGCTCAACCTCCCGACTGGTCTCACGGCCTTCACGGGTTCGTTGATTCTGGCGTACATGGCGCTGCCCACCATCGTCAGTGTGGCCGAAGATGCACTGGACGCCGTGCCCAGGAGTTATCGCGATGCGGCGCTGGCACTGGGCGCGACCAAGTGGCAGACCATCTGGATGGTGACAGTGAAGGCCGGGCGCACGGGTATTTTGACGGCGATGATGTTGGGCATTGGCCGCGCCATCGGCGAGACGATGGCCGTGATGATGGTGACCGGCAACGCCGCGCGCATGCCGTTGTCGCTCGATTCGCTCTTCTGGCCGGTGCGGACTATGACGGCCACCATCGCCGCCGAGATGGGCGAAGTGGCGCAGGGCAGCACGCATTTTCATGTGCTGTTTGCCATCGGCATTGTGCTGTTCGTCATCACCTTCATCGTCAACTTCATCGCGTCGATTGCGATCTTCCGCCAATCCAAGCGCTCGGCGCGGTTACTATCCTAACCACGGATGACACGGATTGACACGGATGCTTGTGGATGAATATGCCAGAAGAAAAATTGCTCCATGGTGATGTAACGCGCAAAATCATCGGCGCGGCGATGGAAGTGCATCGAATACTCGGACCGGGTTTTCTGGAAGCCGTCTATGAGCAGGCTCTAGCGCATGAACTGACACTACGCGGTGTAGCCTTTGAACGTCAAAAGACGTTTGGTGTGCCGTACAAAACGATCGAGGCTGGCATCTATCGGCCCGATTTTGTCGTTGAAGACAAAGTGATTGTCGATGTAAAGGCCATTGTCAAGCTGACCAGCCTTGAAGAGGCGCTCATCATAAACTATCTCAAGGTCACCAAATTGCGGGTCGGTTCAGCCATCAACTTTGCGGAACAATCACTCACCCATATTCGGCGCGTATTGTAAGTGCTTATAATCAGTGTAATCTGTGTAATCCGTGGTTAAATCATCATGTCACGTTTTGCAGTACAACGTCTGGGCTTCGGGCTGCTGGTCTTCGTCGCGATCGTCGTGATCGTGCCGATCATCATTGTCGTCGGCTCGATCGTGCTACAGGGGCTGCCCGCTATTTCCGCTGAGTTCTTATTCACCGCGCCGCGCGACGGGATGCGGGCAGGCGGCATCTGGCCCGCCATCGTGGGCACGTTCTGGCTCACGATCGGCACGGCGGTCTTCTCGGTGCCGCTGGGCATCGCGATTGCCCTCTATCTGAGTGAATATGCGCGCGACAACAATTTCACGCGCCTCATCCGACTGGCCATCATCAACCTGGCGGGCATCCCGTCGGTAGTGTACGGCCTCTTCGGACTGGGGTTGTTCGTGCTGGCGCTGCAATTTGGCTCATCGATTTTGGCCGGCTCGCTCACGCTCTCGATCATGACGCTGCCCGTCATCATCAGCACGTCGGAAGAAGCCTTGCGCTCGGTGCCGCAGAGTTTCCGCACGGTCAGCATCAGCCTGGGCGGGACCAAGTGGCAGACCATTCGCAAGGTGGTGCTGCCCAATGCGCTGCCGGGCATAATCACAGGCGTCATTCTGGGACTGGAGCGCGCGGCCGGTGAGACGGCGCCCATCCTGTTTACGGTCGCGGCCTTTTTCCTGCCGCAGCTGCCCACCAGCCTCTTCGATAAGACGATGGCGCTGCCTTATCACCTGTTCGTCATCAGCACGCAGGTGCCCAATATGCCGCTGCAATTGCAGTTTGGCACGGCGCTGGTGCTGATGGTGTTTGTGTTGTCGATGAATCTGGTGGCGACGATTATCCGCAGTTACTATCGCCGTAAGCGTGAGTGGTAGATGACTTCACCCGCCAAGATCGAGATCGAACATCTCACCTATACCTACGACGACGGCACGGAAAGCCTGATCGATGTAACGCTGTCGATTGCGGCCAATCAGATCACGGCGCTGTTTGGCCCGGCGGGCGGCGGCAAATCGACGCTGCTGCGTGTCATCAATCGCCTGAATGATCTGAC
>JAUQXD010000719.1 GCA_030834835.1 Thermoflexales bacterium
ATCCCGTAGACCCCCTTCGTGACGTTCTCCCAGAAGGCGGGGGCGTTCAGGGCGCCGGGCATGATCGCGCCGACGCCGACGACGGCAACGGCGCGGTGGGACGTGTCTTCCATGGGCTGCTTACCTCTCAGGCCCGCGCGGCGGGCGGCCACGCGATGGCGGCGGCCAGGAATCTGAGCGGAGCGGCGCGCCATGCCGCGTATGCTGCTGGTCAGGCGGCGGTGGTCGCGCATGTCGCCGCACACGAACTCGGTGCGGCTGCCTATGCCATAAAGGCTGTACGGGCGGCCGTCGCTGAGAGTGAACGGGACAAGGCAGGTCGCTTGGAGTGTCAATGGCAACGTGAGCAGCTACCGGATACGATTCGCGACCTTGTTCTAGACGATCAGCGGTTGCGAAACGACATCTGCTGGTCGGTGTTTGACTTCTGACATCGAGGGCGTTGGACGCGGCGTTGCTCCGCACCGATATTGGACTATGAAGGACTGCAAACAGAATACAGTCCACCGCTGGCCTGGCTGCAAATCGAGATCGTCCTAATGAAAGATACCCTCATCAAATGGTTCATGGCCCTCAACTCTCTGCTCCTCCGGCTTAGCCGTGGACGGCTTGGAAGCCGGCTCGGCACACAGACCATCCTCATCCTGCATACAGTCGGACGCACATCAGGCCAGGAGCGCACGATCCCCATTGCGTATTTCGATTACGAAGGCCGGTATCTGATCGTAGCGTCGAATTGGGGCAGAGACAAGCAAGCCGATTGGTATCTGAACTTGAAGAAAGACCCCCACGCCCGATTGGAGATCAAGGGGAGACTCGTCGCGGTGGCCGCACGCGAAGCGCAAGGCGAGGAATATGATCGCTTGTGGCAGTTCGTCACCGAACGCCATCCGCCCTATCTGGATTACCAGAAGATGACGACGCGCCATATCCCGATTATGGTGTTTGAGCCAATTGGCTAAGGTCATTGCGAAAGCGCCTGCTAAGGTGCATGGTAATGGGAGGGGCACATGCCTGCCTATCGTGAACGTGTGTATGTGTGTCCCGATCGAAGCGGCCAACCCGGCTGGATCGTAGAGTTTCCAGAGTGGTGGGATCGGCGCGAGTTTTTCACGAAGTATGGTGATCGCCAGATCGATACCGGCCATCCGATTTACGTCGATTACGGCTTGCTGTTAACCTCGTGGGAGGCAGCGGCCTGGGACGAAAAATGTCGAGCGGCCTTCGCCCAGAATCCGCGCAGTCGAGAAGCGTCCGTCATCGAGGCGATGCAGCAGTGGGCGACGATGTTGAAAGCTGCCAGCTGGGTCATCGTGGAGTCGTATGAGTGGGAATCGGGGCTGGATTAGACTTGCCTCCCGCCAAAATTGAGTATAATAGAAGCGCCTGCACCACACCTCATGAAACCCGTTTCGCTCGAAGCGGGTTTCTTTGCCACAGAGAGAAAACATGGACCTCCACCTCACGATCAATGCCGAAGCAAAAACGTTTGAAATCGCTCCGAAAGATCGTCTGCTGGATTTGCTGCGCGCCAACGGCTATCTGGGCGTGAAGCACGGCTGTGACGACGGCTCGTGCGGCGCGTGCGCGGTGCTCATCGACGGCAAGCCCGTCAACTCGTGTACGCTGCTGGCCGCGCAAGTCGAAGGTAAAGCCATCACCACGATTGAAGGGGTAGGGCAAGTTGGTCAAGATGCCACGCGAAGCGTGACCTACGGCCCCACGCACGGCTGGACGGGCAACGTGCCTTTACATCCTCTGCAGCGCGCCTTTGTCGAGATGGGCGCGATCCAGTGCGGCTACTGCACGCCCGCGATGATCCTCGCGGCCAAATCGCTGCTCGATCGCACCCTCAATCCCAGCGAAGCCGAGATTCGCGACGTGCTGAGCGGCGTGCTGTGTCGCTGTACGGGTTACATCAAACCGGTGCAGGCCGTTCAGCGCGCGGTGGCAATGATGCGCGGCGAGGACGTGCCCCCGATCGAACTGCGCGGCGAAGCGGTGCCGCTCTTCAACGAGCAACGTGCGTCCACCCCCGATATCGAAGGCGGCAATGGCGACACGCTGACCAAGACCACGCCGCTGCCTACGCTCGTCGTCGCGCCCGATG
>JAUQXD010000065.1 GCA_030834835.1 Thermoflexales bacterium
CATGACAGACAAAACCGGTTCAGAACAACTCTCCAATATCCTGGCCGACATGAACGCGCAGGGCGGTTTTCTGGTGTCGGTGCTGACCGATCTGGAAGGGCTGCCGCTGGCCTCGGCTACTTCGGTCGATGGCGAAAGCCCGGAGATGCAGGCGGCGGTCGTCGCGCTGATCCAGAAGTCGGCGCTGCAAACGCACAAGGTCAACATGGATGAGACCGATGAAGTCTCCGTGTTCGATCGGCAGGGGCGGCGATTGGTCTGCCGCCCCTTCCAGGTGGGCGATCGCGTGGTGGTGCTGGCGACGATGGTGCCGCGCGACAAGAGTTATCGCCGGTTGACAAAGCAGGCCATCGCCGCCATGCAGCAGGTCTGGAAGATCTAGTTGGCGCGTTGCGCGCCACGCACCAATCGGAGGCGAGATGGCCTTGCAGGGCAGTTTGCGTGATATGGCGGTCGCCGATCTCATTCAGCATACCTGTCAGGACGGCAAGACGGCGCGCATCACCATCGATCACGATCGACAGCAGGCGCGCCTGTTCTTCGCCGAGGGCGATCTGATCGACGCCGAACTGGACGATCTGCAGGGCGAGGAGGTTATCTACAAGATACTGAACTGGCAAGACGGCGTCTTCAAACTGGAACCCGGCGTGCCGGCCGGCCGCCGCACCATTACGCGCAGTTACACCGGCGTCTTATTGACCGGCGCCCAACGACTCGACGAGTTTTCATCCGACGAACTTGAACCATCTTTTATTCCTCAGGAGGCAACTGCAATGGCACCGAAGAAAAAGAGCGAACTGTTGGCCGACACCTTGAGCGATTTGTTGACGAGCTCATCCGACATTGAAGGCGCGGCCGTCGTCGGCACCGATGGTCTGGTGTACTCGATCAACATGCCAACCGGCAAGGTTGACGAGACGCTGGCCGGCGCGGTCGCCGCCGCAGCGCTGGGCTTGAGCAAGCGCAGCGCCGATCAGTTAAAGCGCGGCACGTTCATGCAGACACTGATTCAGGGCGACAAGGGCAACATCATCCTGATGCAGCTCGATCCGCAGACGCTGCTGGTGGAACTCACGCCGCCCAACGTCAACCTGGGCATGGCGTTTGCCGAGACGCGCGAAGTGGCCGGCAAGCTGCGCGAGATTCTGTAGCCACAGGCTGTGATAAGGAGAGCGACATGGCAACCGAAGTGCAGAAACAACAACGCTTGCTGAAAGTCTTCAATGTCGGCATGTACTCCATGATCAAGGGCCTGTGGGACATGTTCGGCGAATCGGCGTTTGCCACCACCAACCCGATCGGCGATCGGCTGCTGGCCGCGCTGGAAAAAGAGAGCGGCCTGGAGATTCAGGGCGAGGACCCGAACGACATTCTCCAGGAAATCGTGCGGCTGCTCGCCGACGAAATCGGCACGATGAAAGCCGGAACTGTCACCGTCGACGGCGATAAAGTCAGCATCGCTTGCCAGGAGTGCTTCCTGCGCGAAGCGACCGGCTGGCTGGAAGCCGAAGGCGTGCAGCCCTTTGCGTGCGTGCCGATGGGTGTGGCCGCCGCCGCCATGCGCAAACGCCTGGGCATTCGCCATCGCGTCATCGGCCGCGGGTGGGACGCCGCCACGCAGACCTGCACGATCAAGTTCCAGATCGTCGAATAGTGGCCTGCCCGCAGGTGTTCATTGGACTTCGCGGCTTCAGTTCATCGCCGGTTGTTATTCTACTGAAGCCGCGAAGCTTTGGGCAAAATCCTGAATCGTCTACGCCATCGCTCCCGCTCGCTGCGCGTGACATGCCAGTGGCCATGAGCGGCGGATTATCATCCGCCTGGAGCATATACCAAATCGAATCCGCATGAAAGCGCCCATCCTCTTCCGCCGCGACGATACGCTCTCGGCCGCCGACTGCCTGTACTGGAAAGACCTGCTGTATCGCGTGATCAAAGTCGGCACCGAGCTCGAAGTCGCGCCGCCTAAGGCGACCCCGCGCCCGCAGTTTGAAGAGGCCGTGCGGCGCACGCTGGAGCCATCGGGCAGTTTTGAACGCCTGGGGCGCTATGGCGTGTTCGACGTGATGACCGAGCACGCCGGGATCGAAGTGCGCGTCATCGGGCGTCAACCGTATTTCTCCGCGCTCCACAAGCAATACACCGCGATCTTGCGCAGCCTGGCCGACAACGGCGGGCGGCCGCGCTCAACCTGCGGTCTGCACTATCACCTGCTGGCGCCCGGTCTGGGCGAACCCGTCCCCGAAATCATCCTGGCGAATCTGTGGAACCTGGTGCGGCGGTACGCGCCGGAGCTGCGCTTCATCACCAGCGGCGGTGTCAGCCGTGAAGCGCTGACGCGCCATCGGACGTATTGCAGCCACGTCGAAATGGTGCAGCATTCGCCGGGCGCATCGCGCATGGCTGAAATCCAGCAGAAATTGAAGGACAGCCGCAGCGTGCCGGAGCATCAGAATTTTCTAAACCTTGAAAATCTGGAGTTTGACGCGGCCGGCAACGTGACGCTCTTTGACGTCGAGTTTCGCTTTCCCGATGCCGACCTGTGTCCGCTGTCGGTGACGGCCAAAGCCTTTCTGTTTCTGGCATTGCTGCTAAAAGCCGTCGATCTGAGTCAATACGGTGTAATTCACGTCGGCAAGATCGAGGAGTGGCGGCGCAAGATTGCGCTGTTGGAACTGCTCAACAACAACGACGGCGACCTGGCGACCAGCGACACGCGCGGCGTGACGGATGACGTGCTGGATGAGCTGCGCAGCGGGACACACGAACTGCTCGATCTGCTCGCGCCGACGTTCGATCGGTTTGAGGAGGACGAACCGCTGGATGTGCTGCTGACGCTGGCCGCCACCCCGATCAGCCTGCTGCGCGCCGCCGGTTACGATTGGCCTGACATCGAAACGTATTTGCAGCAGCGGCTGGCACCCGACGAAGCCACCGGCCTCGACGAGATCGATCGCCGCCTGATGAAGCACATCGATCTGGGCGAGTGGGGGGCGTGCGCGGATGCGGCGGCCTGGCACTGGCAGGCGGCGCGTGAACTGGTGTTGACGCCGCAAGAATTAGAACGGCGGTTGCAGCGGCTGGATCAACTGCGTGGCCTGCGCTGGGATGTCCGGCAGGGCACGCTGGTCTTCACGCATTGAGATGTGCGGCATCGCGGCGATCTTACTTCAGCCTCAAGCGCGACCTGAGTGGGTCTGGGCTGAACTGCGCGCGACGTTTACACGCAACCTGGTGTATCATGCGACGCGCGGTCGAGCGGCTACCGGCGTCGGCGTCATGCAACAGAACGGCCAGGCGCTGGTCTACAAGATTGATGTCGAAGCCGGGGAGTTTGTCCAGACGGCTGCGTACCGCGATGTCCTCGACACCGTGAACGACGAAACCACCGTGATTTTAGGGCATACACGGCTGCCCACTCAGGGCACACCCCGGAATTCCAACAACAATCATCCCATTGAAGTCGGTTCCGTCGTCGGCGCCCACAACGGACACATCACCAATGACAACGAGTTGTTCGCCCGCTGGGCTTTGCCGCGCATGTCGCAAGTGGACAGCGAGATCATCTTCCGGCGGCTGGCGGCGTTGTCGCCGCTGGACGATCACTATCTACTGAACGTCAATGAGTCGCTGGCACATCTCGCCGGTGAGTTTACGTTTCTGGCGGTTGATCGGCGCTGTCCGACACGGCTGCTGGCCTTCAAACACACCAATCCGCTGAACGTGTATTATCACCGCGAGTGGGGAGCGCTGATTTTCTCGTCCAGTTACCTGTTTTTGCGCCGGGCCTTTGGGCACAACGTCAGCCGCCAGACGCTGGCTCCGGCGCAACTCCTGTGCTTTGATGCGCTGCGCCTGGCGGCTACCGACGGCTTGCCCATCGCGGCGCTCGATTTGTAGGTGTCATTCCGAACGAGCGATCTTTGTCGCGACGGGGGAATCTCTAACGAGGCAGGCGATGTGATCGCACGGCCAGAGATTCCTCACTGCATTCGGAATGACACGCCACGTATGGAATGACATACCCGCGGTCTGGCGGGCGTGTCCCACAGGGAGGCTCCGCACGGAGCCGCCTCTGCTTAACACTGGCCTAAGGCAGTGGCTGCCAGATCAACGCCAGCGCAATCGCCAGCGCGGCCAGCAGCGCGCCGACGGCGGCAAACACCACACTGATCTCGGTGGTTTCGTGCTTCATGATCAAGTACGTGGGCAGATTCGCAAAGACGCTCTGTAATTCACCCGCGCTCTCCGCGGAATGATACGTGCCGCCGGTTAGATCGGCCACTTGCTGCAAAGTCGCTTCATCGATACCGCGCCGGAAGCCGCCACCACCCGGCCCGCCGCCGCCAAACTGTCCGCCCCCGAACTGTCCACCGTTGCGAAATTGCGGGCCGCACCCTTGACTAAATTCCGCACCACTGGCCGTGCCAAAACCGATCGTGTAGACACGCACCCCACGGGTCACCGCTTGCTGCGCGGCGTCTACCGGATCTGGCCCGGCATTGCTCACACCATCGGTCAACAACACGATGATGTCGGGCACATACGCGCCGCGCGGCACGGGTGTGGGCTCGGCCTCGGTTGAATATTCGTTAGTGCTGGGCGCGACGTTCGGATCGACTTCGGCAATCGCGTCGATGCCTTTGAGC
>JAUQXD010000720.1 GCA_030834835.1 Thermoflexales bacterium
GTTGATCAGCGCGGCAAAGGTGGCTTCGTCGGGCGCGGAAGATGAAATGAGGAAATAGCCTTGCTGACGCGATTCAACCTCGGCGCCTTCGATAATGCGGGCAAAGGTGTAGTCGGTCAGGTTGGGAGCGATACAGGCCAGCGTGCGGGTACGACCCTTGGCCAGTGAGCGCGCGATGGCGTTAGGTTGATAGCCTAACGCCGCAATCGCCGTTTCAACTTTAGCGCGAGTTTCAGGCGACACGGTGGCATCGGCGTTGATCACACGCGAGACCGTTTGATGTGAGACACCGGCCTGTCTGGCAACATCACGAATGGTGAGACGAGTCCGCTTCTTCACTGAGCCACCTGCTGACGATAGCATAAAAACACTAATGTGACCGGTCACGTTACCGGTCACATTATATGCGCGATCGTGGCGATTTGTCAAGAGGCAATTCTGACACGCGTCTAACGCAAAGTGTTGGCAGCTTTTGCGCCGATGCTCCTGCTCGCCGCGCATGACAATCCAGCGGTTCGGAACGGCAGATTGTCACCCGCAGGGGCCTTGAGTACGCCCTACAGTTTTTGTGTGCACCCTCTTCAGACACGCAACCTCAAACGCGGCTGGTGGTTGTTGGTAGGTTGCTAATGCGACTACAAGACAAGTGCTACATTTGTTGGCGGGGGATAATTCGAGCGAGGTGGACAGGGTAAATTTGGCAGTTGAGTGACTGGCCGTCACGATATGCCACGACGAGCCAAGGTGCCGTCACCGAAGAGGTGCTGCGTTTTTTGTCAGGCGGGAATGTTTAGCTGTTCGGCAACGGGAAGCTGAGCACCTCCAAGACCGACCAGGGCCACTGAATGAGTCCAATCGCCACACCTGCCCTGCGCCGAGCGCAGCGCGGTGCAAGGGTCGCTGGCGTACAGGCCACGGAGAGCTGCGCCAAGCGTCGCCCGCCGCGCGATCGAGGTTGATCGAGTCTTTGACGCAGGGCCTGATGGGGCTGGACGAAATGGTAATAGGCGCGCCACCATTTGAGTTGGAGTGTGAGTTCACCAGGCAGTTGGGCGGTACACCATGAGTGACGGGCGAGGGGGGCGAGACTGCAGCGCAGGGTGAGATGGACCCGTTCGATGAACGCGGTTTGAATGTGGCCGGAGAGGCCGAGGGCGTGTAGGCGGGCGGTGAAGGCTTCGACTGAACCGCAGAGCATTTGACGATCGACGCGGAGCAGACGTCGATGACGATGGATATTCTGGACTTGAGCATAGATCTGAGACCGGGCAGGTAGCGGGGAAGCACGTGATTGTCACCCGGAGGGGAGCCATCACCGTAGAAATCCTTCTGTGGAGACGCGGCTGGCGTGCAGAAATGACAGTTTTGTGTCAATTTTGAATTGAGGGTTGATTTCTCCGAACCCAATGTGCAATGCAGTTAAGTGGCGCTTGATTCACGCGTGTCACTACTAAAGCAGTGAGCACCCTTAACAAACACAAAACGCGCTGATGAGCGCGAGATTGGCTTCATCGATTTCATCGTTGAGAATCGGCGAGGGCAATTGAACTCGTCGATCATTCAGTCGCTAATATCCAGAGGCATCAGGTGATTGAGCTAAGTGCTGCCGGCGCTTCTTCATCTTTCTTGTTCAACGCGGTCAGACCTTGCTCCGCTCGTTGCCTCCACGTAATCGCGCCCTGTTGGTTGGCGATCTCGATCGCGCGCCGAAAACAGACTTCAGCCTCAACACGATCGCCCCGTGCTGCGGCCACCTCGCCGCGCAGACGATGCAGTTCGGCCTCATACATCCGATTACCCGACTGCTCGACAAAAGCCAACGCTTCTTCGGCGGCCCGCTGCGCTGCCGCAATCTCGCCCGCGAGCAAATACACTTCGATCAACAACAGGCGTTGATACACATAGCCGCTGCGCGAACCGGTGGCCGCCCAGTCATCCATGCCCTGCCGCAGTTGAGCGAGGCCGTTCACTTCGCCGCGCCGCGCGCGCCAGTAGCCGTCAAACACGTTGAACCACGCTCGAAACATCGGCACGCCCTGAGCCAATCGCCCCATCTGATCGATGTAGCCCCGCGCCCGATCTTCGGCCGGGCGACCCACCCATAACCAATACTGACAGACGCCGATCGTCAGCGCGATCCCAAACGAAAACGCATGATCAATTTGCCGGGCGCGCTGCTCCACTTGCTCGATGTGCGCTTCAGCCGCCGCGCTATCGCCCATCAGCCAGGCCGCGATGATCAACCACGCCAGCGCGCCGAGGGTCACATCCGCGCTGGTGAGCGGATCGTGCCCGGCGTGGTCATTCAATGCCAGCGCTTGATCCAGCTGCACCCGCGCCACACTCACATTACCAGCTATGAGCTGACTCGACCCCAGCGAGTAATGCGCCAACACCAACAGCGGCGGCTGCCCGGTCTGCTCAGCCAACCGCAACAGCTCATGGCTCAAGGCCATTGCTCTCACTGATTCTCCCCGGCCTTGTGCCAGATCGATCAACGAGTGGAGCGCGTGCAACAGCTCGGTCGTCGCGCCCGTTTGCCGTGCCAACGCCAATGCTCGATCGAACGCCCGCGCCCGATCGGGCGTGCCCCAACCTTGCTCCAATAAGGCCGCGCCCAGCGCCAACTGCACATTCGTTTCCAATCGTGCGCGTTCCATGGAATCAGGCACATCGGCCAGCAGCGTCACACTGTGCGTCAGCAACTGCCCGGCCTCTCGATACGCCGACAGCCGGGCCGCGCGTTGACCGGCGATCAACCCGTAGCCCGCTGCCTTCAAACTTAGCCCGGCCCCCTCAAACTGTCGCGCGAGTTGCAAAGCGATCTCTGGAAGTTCAGCGGGCCGATCGGCGTACCGTTTTTCCAGCGCTGCGCCGATCGCTTCATGCAGTTGTGTCCGCGTCACAGCATCCAGCCGCTGATACAGATACGTCTCGAACAAGGCGTGCCGGAAGCGATAACGCAGCCAGCGCTGCGCACCGATGCGATCAACGCGAGTGGCGATCACCAATTGATAGTGCTGGCTCAATTCGCCGCTTAAGGCGTGCACCACGTCGGCCTCGGCCAAGCCGATCGCGTCCGCGACGATCCCGGCGGTGAATTCGCCGCCTTCCACGCATGCGGCTTGCAGCAACGCCTGCCACTGCGCAGGCACACGACCCACATGCTCGGCGACAACGGCTTCGACGCGCGCAGGCAAGCGCCACCAATCGAGCGTGTCGCCCGCCGTCCAGTGACCCGCTGCATCGCGCACCAACTCGCCGCGCGTTCGCAGGCCGTCGATCAACTCCACGGTGAACAGCGCGTGCCCGCCGGTATGTTGATAAAGCGTTTCGCGGAACTGCGTGTCCAATCGATTGGGCGCGGCATCCAGCAGCGCGTCGATGAAGGCGCGGCCTTCGACGGCATCCAGATCGATCGGCGCTTCGCCCGTGACGCGCTGCACTTCGTTGATCACCGATTCCAGCGGATGCCGTCCGCCGTTGCGACCCAGCGCCACATCGCCGGGCCGATAGGCGCACGCGATGAACAATCGGGCCGCGGCGAGCCGGCTGAGATGGAAAAACAAGCCGATCGTTTCATCGTCCGCCCACTGGGCATCGTCGATGATCAACAGCAGCGTGCGCGAGCGGGCAATGGCGGTTAGCACCGCCGCGATCTGATCTCGCACATTCGCGGGCGGCGCTTTGACGGGCCGGCGGGCCAGCTCGATCAATCGGGTGCGCCACCGGGCGTGAGCGGGTGTCAGCGCTTCGGCGCGCAGCGCCAGCGTTTCGCCGTTGAAGAATGATCCGATCAAATCCGGTCCATGTTCGACCACCGCTTCCAACGTGTCCGGCAGGGCGTCCCACAGGCGGCGGGCGTGTTCGGGCGAGAGTGCGCCGCTGGCGCGCTTGGCTTCGATGTCGCCCGTCAGCAAGCGCAGCATGTCGCGGAAGGGCAGGTACGGATCGCCCGGTCCGATGTGCGCGCTGCACACGCCGCTCACCGCGACCACATCGCCCTGCGCGCTCACGACGCGCCGCACGAACTCGTCGAGCAGCGCCGTCTTGCCGCTGCCCGCTTCGCCCGCGACGAAAATGATCTGCCCGTGC
>JAUQXD010000721.1 GCA_030834835.1 Thermoflexales bacterium
TGAGGCCGTCCTTGTCCAGCAATAATACACTCAAACTGTCGCGGCCCAGATCGGCCAGCCGCGCGACCGGGAAGACGTCCAGATCGATGCGGTTGCCATCGGTAAACTGCATCAGATAGACGAAACTTCCGTCATCGCGGCCGGGCGGATCGTCCATGTCCTCCGGCAGTTGCAGAATCATGATCTCGCCAAAGCGTTTGATCCACTCGAAGTTGTGTTTGAACGGGGCGACATCCGTCACCAGATAAACGATGTCGAAATCCTGGAAGATGTCGTGCGGCGCGTTGGGATTGGCGCGCGAGCCGTTCATGATCACGGCCCGAATGCGATCGTCATCCCTGGCGGTATTGACAATGAGATCAAGCATGGCCTGTTCGTTGCGCATGTTGCTCCAGATTGTGGCGTGTAGCGCCCGCCGTCACAACACCGATGTGTACCCATCGCGCCATGCCATCGAACGCGCATCCGCTTCGCGAAGCGGTCCGTTGACGGCTCTTCTATCATTGACTTTGCGCATCAGCGGGCCGTCCCTGGCCTTTCAGTGTCATGCTCTCGTCATCTCCAAATGCATCAGGTCTTTTCGCCCGAAACAAGAAACTGCCGAAAAGCTAATTGTCGAAAGCGACAGGTTTGCATTATGCCAAGAAGCGACAAGTGCTGCGGAAGTATTGATTTGTAAAACGTCTTTGATATGTCTTCTTGCACCACAATATGGCGTAGAGCTCTTTCCGCCATACTATTGTTCCAGGTTATCCCATCATAATGAGAACTGACACGTATACGTGATCAGCGTGCAGTACTTTTGTACTTTGGGTTTTGTACTGAGCCTAGAAATCGTTCAAATCCTGATGACGGCAAAGATTCTGGCTAATTGACACGACGTTGACTGAACTTAGACTGTATTTCGACATTCTCGCAGTACCGATGCATCTGCAAATTCGGTAAGTGAGTTAGGAATTTGAAACGCATGGCTAATAAGGCCGGCGATCTCGCGAATTGACGTGACACTAACCAACATCTGACCATATTTATACATCTTTTTTAGATTTGTCGCATAACTTACAGTGAGGCTTCTGCGACTTACATGAATACGGGTTTTAATCCTTTCCGTACCTAATGTTATCGGCCAGCACAGGTTGTAGTCCAAACACCGACAACCGTTTTCCGCCTGGCTTACATACAAATCAGTCGTTCGCTGACAGTCAAGACAGTTTTACTGAGTATAGTTAACCATTGTTCTGGTTTGGCCAGTGGCTTCAGGTTGGTTCAGCCAATGAGCCAGTAACGCTTATAAATGCGGTGGATTTCCACTTGCGCCCTCGTTCTCGGGAGCGCAATTTCCACACACGACAGTTGACAGGCGAATCAGGGAAGCGAAAAGAAGTCGCGCCCTTCGTTTAATTAATAGCACTCACAGACTTGATGGGCCGCGCCCTCAAAGCGCAACCTGGTTAAGTCAAGGAAATAATGGGGAGGAGATGTAACATGACCGACATCAAACAGTTTCCCAAACGGGCAAGTTTTTACTGGGCATTCAACGCGGATCAGCAGGCACGTTTGCGGCCGATGAGCAACGACCGACGTCTTACAGACGCAGTCCCGTATCGAGTCAGTGTCGTTATCCCGACACTGAATGAAGCGGCGAATCTGCCACATGTGCTGCCCTTCATCCCGACCTGGGTCGATGAGGTGTTGCTGGTTGACGGGGCCTCCACGGATCAAACCGTCGAGGTGGCCCGCAGCCTGCTGCCGGGCATTCGTATCGTGCAGCAGGAAGGCCGCGGCAAGGGCGCCGCGCTGCGGACGTGTTTCGCCGCGGCGACCGGCGACATCATCGTGATGCTGGATGCCGATGGATCGACGGACCCGCGCGAGATCCCCGCTTACGTCGGCACGCTGCTCGCTGGCGCAGATTACGCCAAGGGTTCACGCTTCGCACAGGGCGGCGGCACGGAAGATATGACGCTGCTCCGGCGACTGGGGAACAGTTTTTTCGTGATGCTGGTGCGAGCGCTCTTTGGTGAACAGTTTACCGATCTGTGCTACGGCTACAACGCCTTTTGGGCCAGATTCCTGCCCGTGCTAGACCCGGACACCGATGGCTTTGAGATCGAGACCTTGCTGAATTTGCGCGCACTGCGCGCCAATCTCAACATCCGCGAGGTGCCGAGTTTCGAATATAACCGGAGGCATGGCGAGAGCCACCTTCAAACATGGCCCGATGGCTGGCGGGTACTTAAGACGATCATCCGGGAGCGACTAAGGCCGAAGATGAGCCATGGCTTGCTCCGGCCATCCGCCCAACACGCGATGAGGGCCATGTCGATCATCGAGAATCGAGCCGATCGGTTTCCGGCAGCATCCGCTTCAGATTTTGACGGTGCAACGGGTTGAGTACCGTGACGATTACAGCCTCCGATATATCGGTCGTCATCTGTGCTTACACGGCTGACCGTTGGCAGGACCTGCTGGCAGCGATTGCCTCGGTCAAGGGCCAGAGTGTCCCGGCGCTGGATATCATCGTCGTCATCGACCACAATCCGGCTTTACTGGAGCGTGTCCGGGCCGAAGTGCCCACGGTAGCAGCGATCGAGAACACAGAGATGCACGGGCTGGCCGGGTCCCGCAACAGCGGAATCGCCGTGGCGCGGGGTGCGGTCATTGCCTTCCTGGATGATGACGCGACCGCAGCCCCGGACTGGCTGGAGCAGCTAAGCACCGGTTACGCCGATTCGAATGTCGTCGGGGTGGGCGGCGCGATCTTGCCGCGCTGGTTGGGTCGCCGCCCTGCCTGGTGGCCCGAAGAGTTCAACTGGGTTATTGGCTGCGACTATCGGGGCTTGCCGCAGACGACTGCGCCGGTACGCAATCTGGTGGGCGCCAACATGTCCATGCGCCGCGAAGTCTTTGAAACCGTCGGCAAGTTCCGCCTGGGCAAAGTC